>JACETJ010000048.1 GCA_013911345.1 Congregibacter sp. | reverse complement strand
ACGCTGAAAGCGAGTAATTCAGTGATATCCATGTCACAGTCTCCGCGGTTGTCGGGCTAGCACATGGGGAATCAACTTCCTTATGATGCCACCATGATGCCGACTGAACTCGAACGCAATATATCAGAAGTCGACCGCCGAATTCGCGCTGCAGAAGACGCGGCAGGCCGCCCTGCAGGCTGTGTGTCTCTCCTCGCGGTCAGCAAAACCAAGCCCTCCGAACTGGTGCGACAGGCTCACAAGCTGGGATTGTGCGCATTTGGTGAAAATTACGCCCAGGAGATGGCAGAGAAAGCAGCTGCTCTTGCCGACCTACCCCTGAGCTGGCATTTCATCGGTCCCATCCAGAGCAATAAAACCGCCGTGATCGCTGAGGTCAGTGACTGGGTACACAGTGTCGACCGGCTGAAAATCGCGCGCCGCCTGAGCGAGCAACGGCCAGAAGATAAGGGCCCGTTGAATGTATTGGTGCAGGTGAAGACCTCTAGTGAGGACAGCAAATCCGGCGTGCAACCCGATGCGGCCCCCGAGCTCTTGGCTGCCATTAACGAGTTGCCTGGGCTGGCTCTCCGCGGGCTGATGACAATCCCTGCGCCAGACATTAACCAGGCCACTCAGCGGGAGCCCTTTCGGCAGTTAAAAGTTCTGATGGATGGCCTGGCTCACTCCCTGCCCCAACTCGACACCCTGTCCATGGGCATGTCGGGAGATCTGGAAGCCGCCGTCGGCGAGGGCGCCAGCATGGTGCGCATCGGCACAGATATCTTTGGGGCGCGGTATAATTAAGCTCGCTTGTGACGGACACCCGCCATCCCATGTCATCTGAAGTGGCACCTGTTATCGCTTTTCTCGGCGCGGGCAATATGGCCAGCGCCATGATCAGTGGGCTCATCGCAGAGGGGTTTGCTCCGAGTCGCTTACACGCCAGTGATCCCAGCGAGGAAGCGCTGGCGGGTTTGAGAGCTTTAGGCTTGACCCATCTGGGCACATCGCCTGAAGGCTTGTTCGAGCGTGCAAGTCTTGTAGTGGCCGCCGTCAAGCCACAAATCATCCCATCGGCGCTGACGGCGATCAGGGATCAGTTGGGTCCAAATACCGCTCTATTGTCTATCGCAGCGGGTATTCCTATCAGCTCTCTGCAAACTCATGCTGGCGAAGACGTCCCGATCATTCGCTGCATGCCCAATACGCCGGCCATGATTGGCCTAGGCGCCAGTGCGCTGTATGCCGCCGACTCAGTGAGCAGCACCCACCGGGATCTTGCTGAACAGGTCACTAACGCAGCGGGTAAGACCGTTTGGGTGGCTAGCGAAGACCTGCTTGACGCCGTGACGGCTGTATCGGGTAGTGGCCCGGCCTACTTTTTTGCGTTGATTGAGGCCATTGCCCGAGCCGGCATGGAATTGGGGCTTGAGGAGGACGTCTCGATGGCGCTAACCGTGCAAACCGCTCTGGGCGCCGCGTCCCTGGCTGCTCAGTCCGCCGAGCCGGTGGCCACGCTGCGTGAAAATGTCACCAGCCCCGGTGGCACCACCGAACAAGCGCTGCAGTCGCTGCAGACGAGTCAATTTGATGCGGTGGTCGCCGAAGCAGTGCGGCAATGTGCCGCACGCGCCAAAGCGCTGGGAGAGGAGTTCGGCTAATGGGTGCCAGTGCAGAAATCTCGCTGTATTTGATTCGCAATCTTGGGGCATTGCTGTTGTTTGTCGTGATACTGCGCGGGGTCCTTCACGCCTCACGGGTGAACTTTTACAACCCGCTGTCACAACTGATCGTGCGACTGACCAATCCTATGCTTGCGCCGCTGCGAGGCGCTTTGCCCGCCAAGGGCAGAATTGACTGGGCCGTGCTGGTACTCGCTGTGATCTTGCAGTCACTGATTCTGGTGGGAATTGCGTTGGTAGCGGGTGAGCGCTGGGCGCTGCCCGGCTTTACAACTGTGGTGATCTGGGGCGTGATCGGGGTTTTCGCCCTGTTGGTCAATCTCTACTTTTTCGTGCTGATCGCCATGATCATTGTCAGCTGGGTAGCGCCCGGAAGCCGCCACCCGGCTATCGAGCTGATTTGGCAGATCTCCGAGCCCATTATGGCGCCCTTTCGTTCTCTGCTGCCGAATATGGGCGGGATCGACTTCTCCCCCATTCTGGTATTCATCGGTATCAATATTGTGCAAATAGGCCTCCGCCATGCTGCCGTGGCCGCTGGCCTGCCGCCGAACCTGGTTTTCGGGCTCTGAAAATGGGCGAGACGATCCCCTCAAACAGTGTCGGCGTGGTGTCGCCACAGATCGCCAAATGCGACACACCATTCACTTTTATTAATGGTGCAGTACTCAGCAGCCACCAATTGGTTTATGAGACCTATGGCGAGCTGAACAGCGCCGGGGACAACGCCGTGCTCATTTGTCACGCATTGTCTGGGTCACATCATGCAGCGGGTTTCCACTCGGAGGATGACCGTCGCCCCGGCTGGTGGGACCTCGCGGTCGGCCCCGGCAAACCCATTGATACTGAACGTTTATTTGTCGTCTGCTCGAATAACCTTGGCTGTTGCGACGGCTCATCAGGCCCCAACACGCAGAACCCCGATACGGGGGCGCCTTGGGGTGGAGCCTTTCCGCAACCTCAAGTGAAGGATTGGGTCCGCAGCCAGAAGTGGCTGGCGGAATATCTCGGCATTTCACGATGGGCGGCGGTCATAGGCGGGAGTCTGGGGGGTATGCAGGCCCTGCAATGGGCAATCGACTTTCCCGATTGGGTTGAAAACTGTGTTGCGCTGGCGGCGGCGCCGGGTCTCACCGCACAAAATATTGCCTTTAACGAAATTGCGCGCCACGCGATCCTGTCCGATCCGGACTGGTGTGAGGGCAATTACCTGGCAGAGAGCACACTGCCTGCACGGGGTGTTGCACTGGCGAGAATGGTCGGCCACCTCACCTATATGTCCGCAGACGGTATGAGCGACCGTTTTGGCCGGGAGCTGCGAGAAGACAGCTTCACACCCGATAATAATGCTGAGTGGGTATTTCAGGTCGAGAGCTATCTGCGACACCAAGGCAGTCGCTTCTCTACGCAGTTCGATGCCAACACCTACGTGTTGATGACCCGGGCTCTGGATCTTTTCGACTTGGCCGCAGAACACGGTGGCGACCTCATCGCCGCTTTGTCTAATGCTCAGGCAAACTTTCTGGTGACCTCTTTCAGCTCTGACTGGCGCTTCCCACCCCAGCGATCAATCGAAATCCGCGACGCACTGATGGCTGCGGGAAGACCAGTGACCTATGCCAACATCGAGACCGACAACGGTCATGATGGCTTTCTGCTCCCCAACCTCCACTATGAACAGCTGCTGAGAGCGTGGATGCAGAGGGTGGGGCCGTCATGAACCGGCTGGACCTTAAAACCGTGCTGACCTGGATCACACCGGGTAGCCGAGTGCTGGATCTAGGGTGCGGTGACGGCGCCTTTCTCGCTCGCCTCAGGGACGAGCGTGGCGCGCATGGTATCGGCGTAGATATCGATCCGGAGAACCTGATCGCATCGGCCAGTAAGGGGCTGGACGTTGTTCAGGAAGACATCAACGATGGCCTGCACTGCTTTACGACCAATGGGTTCGATGTCGTCGTGCTGGCGCACGCCCTGCAGGAACTGACGCATCCGCACATCGCTCTGCAACGTATGGTCGACATTGGCGACGAAGCCATCGTGTCATTCCCTAATTTCGGGCACTGGTCATGTCGTGCTCATCTGGGAGTAAAAGGCCGTATGCCTATGTCTCGGGCCATGCCCCGGCACTGGTACGACACGCCTAACATTCACTTTTGCACCGTAAAGGACTTCGAGTCGCTGTGTTCAGAACTAGAGATCGATATTGTCGAGCGGGCGACCATAGCCGGACCCGCACAAGCACTGCTGGGCAGGTGGTTCCCCAACCTGTTCGCCAGCAGCGCGATCTATCGCATTCGTCGCGCTGGGGCCTGATTGTTGCGCTACTGTTGGCAGGTTTCATCCTGCCAACCGCGGCCCAACAATCGACTCGCTACGACCAGTTCGAGTTACACCACAGCATCGTTTACACCACCTTCCTGTCTCCCGAAGTCGCAGCCGAATACGGCATTACTCGGGGTCCTGACAAGGCCATCCTGACGCTGTCGGTCCGCGATGCCGACTCCGGGGAAATTGCTGGTCGCCCGATGACGATCGAAGGCCGCACATGGGACTTGATTACGGGTGGCAACATGCGGGTCAAGGAAATTCGTGAAGGCAGAGCCACCTACTACATCGTGCCCTTTGAGTTTTTGGATCAGGAATACCGCTTTTTTGAATTTACCTTTCAGCCCGAAGGCGCGGTCGAGGCTTATGACCACAAAATGAAAGTGCAGCTGTGGCGACAGAGCTAACTCATGACTGAAGACACGCTGCCGCGCCTGATCATTGCCAGCCACAACCCAGGCAAAATCCGCGAATTTCAAGCAGTGCTGGGTGACCGGTGGAGGGTCTCCCCGCAAGCCGATCTCGACGTCAGTGAAGCGGAAGAAACCGGGAGCACCTTCGTCGAAAATGCACTGATCAAGGCGCGACATGCCTGTGCGCAAAGCCACTGTGCTGCATTAGCAGACGATTCCGGATTAGTTGTACCTGCTCTGGACGGGGCACCAGGCCTGCGGTCGGCGCGATACTCAGGTGGTGACGACGAAGCCAATAACGCGTTGTTGCTCCAGAATATGGCAACACTAGAAGGCGCTGACCGGGCGGCATTCTATGTCGCGGTGGTCGTGTTACTGCGGCACGCCGAGGATCCCACGCCACTCATCGCAGAAGGCCGTTGGTACGGTCGCATTGCCCCAGCGCCGCGTGGCACCGGTGGCTTTGGCTACGACCCCCTGTTTGTTGCCGACGGCTATGACCAGCACGCCGCCGAACTACCCGCAGCAGAAAAAAATCGCGTCAGTCATCGGGCGATTGCCGTTCGCCGGCTGCTGGATCAACTGGCAGCATGATTAACCCGCTTGCGGTCCCCCTCTCGCTCTATATTCATTTGCCCTGGTGCACTCGAAAGTGCCCCTACTGTGACTTCAACAGCCATGAGGGCTTTTCGGCGTCGCTGCAACAACCCTATGTCGAGGCGCTTCTTGCTGATTTTGAGAGCCAACATGCGTGGTGGAGCAACCGACCCATCACATCAATTTTTATTGGTGGCGGCACACCCAGCCTGTTTGAGGGGCGCTGGATCGGTGCGCTGCTGGAGGGGATATCAGCGCGAGCCACGCTATCGCGCAATACAGAAATCACGCTGGAAAGTAATCCCGGTAGCGCAGAGAGCGCTCATTTTGCGGAGTACCATGCCGCCGGGGTAAACCGGCTCAGTGTTGGTGTACAGAGCTTTAACGACGTGGCGCTCAAGGCGCTGGGGCGGATCCACTCGGGTAACGAGGCGCGCCGCGCACTGGATTTGGCGAACGAGGCAGGTTTCACGCGTTGGAATATTGACCTGATGCATGGTCTGCCAGCACAAGACAGCGAGTTAGCGCAGGCTGATTTGGCTGAAGCGATTGCGCGAAGCGCAGGCCATATCTCCTGGTATCAGCTGACCATTGAGCGCAACACCCGCTTCTGGTCGACCCCGCCCGTGCTTCCTGACGACAGCGAACTGGAATCCATTCAGAAAGCAGGCGAGCAGATTATTGGCGACGCCGGGCTCCATCAATATGAAGTATCTGCATTCGCCAAGGAGGGCGAGGAGAGTCAACACAACCTGAACTATTGGCGCTTTGGTGACTATATCGGTCTGGGTGCAGGCGCCCACGGCAAGGTCTCGCTACCAGACGGTGCCATTGTTCGGACACAAAGAACCCGGACACCCTCGGACTATCTTGCACTCGCGGCGTCGTCACCCATGCCAACGCCCCAGGAGGTCAATCTGCAGACACTAGACAGGGTCGCTGAATTCGCCATGAATACGCTACGACTCAAATCTGGTGTGCCTCTGACTCTTTTTACCCAAACAACTGGCGCTGACGTCGATCAACTGATTGCGGCCGCCGACGTCGCAATATCAAGAGGTTGGCTGGAGGCGCCGAGCGGGGGGCAGTTTGTAACGACGCCGCTGGGTTATCGCTTCCTAGATAGCGTGATTGCGACCTTTGTATAACGCCACTTCCATCAGTTGTGAGCATTCAGTCATAGCGAAAAGGTCACCCAGCACACGGTCGTCAATCGTTAGATGGTGGCCACTGCGTTTTACTGATGCCTGCGATAAATCAGGTCCTGAACAACGTGCCCCAGGCGCTCGCCCCGTGCTTCAAATTTGGTGGGGGGGCGATAGTGAGGACGCGGGACCGCTGTAGCGGGCTCGCCCGCTGCACTGATCAGGAGCGGCTCCGCATCGAGCACCTCGAACATATGCTCAGCATAAGGCGCCCAGTCGGTTGCGAGGTGTAAATAGCCGTCTGCCCTCAGCAACATCGCCAGATCGCGAACCAGATTTGGCTGGATCAACCGCCGCTTGTGATGTCGTTTTTTATGCCAGGGATCCGGGAAGAAGATATGGATCGCGTCGAGTGTATTGGGTGAAAAGCACTGCTCCATGACCTCTACCGCATCGTCCGCATAAACCCGAAGATTGCGGATCTCGCCGCTCAAGAGCTGTGCCAGTAATCGGCCAACGCCAGGTCGATGGACTTCGATACCGACAAACTGAGCGGCTGGCTCAGCCTTGGCCATCTGCAACAGACTATCGCCCATGCCGAAGCCAATTTCGATAATGCGTCGGCCTGCACAGCCAAAGGTTTTATCCCAGTCGAGGCGTCCGTTCTCCAACGTGAGACCAAACTGGGGAAAGCCTTCCTGCCAGCCGCGCTCCTGACCAGGAGTCGTCCGACCAGCACGCATCACGAAACTGCGTATCCGATGATTCAGCGGCGGCCGGGAGGATCCCACGGAGGTGGCTAGAGTGAGACTTGCAGTGGGTGGGTCGTTATGCCGCCATGGCGGTGCGCAGCTTTTTCATCGCATTGGCTTCCAGCTGCCGAATGCGTTCTGCCGACACCTCATACTCGGCGGCCAACTCGTGTAACGTGGCCTTGTCGTCTGTCAACCAGCGCCGCTCAAGAATATCGCGGCTGCGAACATCCAGCTCCGCCAGAGCGGTGTGTAGGCGGGTCGAGCTGTCCTGAGCTAAGTCTTCTGCCTCAACCAGCTGACCCGGGTCAGTCTGACCATCAGTCAGAAAATATTGCGGTGCCTGCCAGGCATCATCTTCGTCGCTATCGGTGGGCGCATCGAACGCGATATCTCGACTGGCCAAGCGCCCTTCCATTCGCGTGACCTCTACCTCATCAACACCGAGATCAGCCGCAATCGCCCGGGTTTCTTCAGCCGACAACCAACCCAAGGATTTTTTCTGGCTACGCAGATTGAAAAATAATTTTCTTTGGGCCTTGGTCGTGGCGACTTTGACAATTCTCCAGTTGCGGAGAATGTACTCGTGCATCTCGGCCTTGATCCAATGGACCGCAAAAGAAACCAGCCGAACGCCCTTGTTGGGGTCAAAGCGCTTTACCGCCTTCATCAGACCAACGTTGCCCTCCTGAATCAGATCAGCCTCGGCCAGACCATAACCGGAGTAGCTACGGGCAATGTGCACCACGAAGCGGAGATGCGCCAGAACCAACTCCCGCGCAGAATCGACACACTCTTCGTAAAACAGGCGCTCTGCCAGCTCGCGCTCACGCTCGGCCGACAGCACAGCAATGCTGCTCACCGCCTGAATATAGGCCGGCAAGTTCGCCCCGGGCGCCATATTCAACACGGCGCTATTGGGCAGCGCTGGTACACGCGTTGTTTCAGTCATGTCGATCGCCTCCACAAGGCTTCTGGAGGCGTATTTTAGCACTCTCCCCAGCAGAGTGCTAAACCCTAAAAAATACCGTTTTTCATGGCTTTAGGACTGACTAATGCGCTTCCAAGCGCTTGAAATAGCGCGCGGAAGCGGTCCAAGAGGCCAGCCAACCGAGGCCTGCTCCCAGCACAATCAGCGCTAACGGGTATCGCCATCCCGGGCCATGAAGCTGACCCGGGCTGTCATACAGCAAGAAGAGCACATTGATCGGGCCTGCGACCCATAAGGTCAATATCCACAACATGACTCCGGCGAGCACTCCGCCGCCCGCGCCAAAATAGAGTCCGGTATAGAGAAAGGGCCTGCGGATGAATGCTGGCGAACCGCCAATCAGGCGCACCACCAGAATTTCCTCCCGCCGGGCGGCAATCGCCAAATAGACCGTGTTGGCGAGCGCAAGAATCGCACCCAATACCATGGCGCCGCCCAAAGCGAGTCCCCAACGCTCGCCGGCCACAAGGATCTGATCCAGGCGGGCCATCCACTGGTTGTCCGCCATGGCACTGTCCACGTCCGGCAGCGCGCTGAGATCCTCGATCAGTTGG
>JACETJ010000047.1 GCA_013911345.1 Congregibacter sp. | reverse complement strand
ATATGGCGCTGACGTTTCGTGCAATCAGTTGCTCGGGTATCCAACACAGCCGGTTGTTTTTGTAGCTGCTCATTCGCAGCTCTGAAATCACGTAGGCGCCCCCTTCACCTGCAGACACCGCACAGGGGAGGGCGGGTTTGTGCGACAGCTCCCCGGTAGCGGCCCAAAGTAAAAAAAAGTTTTTCAGTGCCGCAGGAACCATGCCGTGCCATTCAGGTGCGATCACGACGAACCCGTCACTGCTGTCTAGTGCTGCTTTGATGTCGGGAATCGCTGACCATTGTGGCCCCTCGTTCCGGAGATCTTCATCCCATAGAGGGAGCGGCGACTTGCCCAGATCCAGCACCCAACTCGTGACACCGTCTCTGGAATTAAGTTGAGCCGACAGAAAGCGGCCCACTTTGCCGCTTTGGGAGTCCTTGCGATGGCTCCCAGTGATGATGCCGATCTTCACGCCGGAGAGTTTCAGGCGGCGAGCGTGTCGCTGAACAAAGCCAGCGTGCGTTCTTTTGCCTGTGCTGCGGCGGAGGCGTCAAAGGAGCCACGTTGATCACAATTAAAGCCATGGTCAGCCGCGTAGACGTGCACCGGTAAATCAGGCTGCTTCTCCTGAAATGCAGCCACAGAATCCATAGGGATGTGGGCGTCCTGCTCACCAAAGTGCAGGATGATTGGGCAAGAAGGTGTCATCTCTGCATTGTCGGGGATGCCCCCACCGTAGTATGCCGATGCTGCCGAGACCTGACTCAGGTTACAGCTCGAGAGCCACGTCAGCAGACCGCCAAAGCAGTAACCCACCACGCCGACTTTTCCGTGATTCGCCGCAGCGTCAACGGTGGCTTGCAGATCTGCCAGGGTCTGGCTCATATCCAGCTTTTGAAAAGCGAGCTCGATACCGGCGGTCATATCGTCTTCGGTATAGCCCAGCTGCACGTCTCGCTCCAGACGGTCAAAAATGGCCGGGGCAATGGCATAAAAGCCCGCCTCGGCATAACCATCGACAACCGAGCGAATGTGCGAGTTGACGCCAAAGATCTCCTGTATGACCACGACAGCGCCTTTCGCCGCGCCCGAGGGGCTCGCCTCATAGGCGCCTAGTTCAAATCCATCGCCGCAGGTAATTGTCGTGTTTGGCATAGCTATCTCCTCTGGAGCCCCATTCGGGGTGTTGATATCGAAGGCCGGCCATTGTGACCAAAGTCGACACTGAATGAAAACCCCATGGCAGTCGCGTTTCCCAGAGCGGAGCAGCGGTTGCCGCCTTGGCGCGGCAGTGCTCCGGTTTCCAAGATCTGGGTCAGCCAATACAATTACTGATCTATGAGATGGGAAGAGGCGAGTGAGCGCCATTGCGCTGCCGAACGCTGACTCACTGCCCCTTCTTCATACGCGCGAGAACCTGAAAATGCCTGAGTCGGATACATTTATATCGCCCGCAGAGCTCGCCTCACAGCTGGAGAGGTCCGACCTCACTGTTGTTGATGCTTCTTGGTATTTGCCCGCAGACGGTCGCGATCCCAAGGTAGAGTTCCTCTCTAGCCGTGTTCCCGCCGCCCAATTCTTTGACATCGATACCGTTGCAGATCTGGATCACGCGTGCCCCCATATGCTGCCCAGTGAGCCGGTATTTACACAATGTGTTCAAGCGCTTGGTATCGGTGCGAACAGCCGAGTGGTGGTCTATGACGGCAAGGGGCTGTTTTCTGCCGCGCGGGCCTGGTGGATGTTCCGCGTATTTGGTCATGACAGGGTGCAGATTCTCGAGGGCGGTCTGCCGGCTTGGGTTACTGCGGGTTATGACACGGAGCAGGGCGAGCCACCGGTGGCCAAGCCCGGCGTGGGGTTTGTCGCGGTGCATCAGCCGGCGTGGCTGGCAGATGTGGAAGGGGTCAAGGCTGCGCTGTCATCCGGGAACCACATCGTGGTCGACGCGCGTTCCGCCTCCCGGTTTGCCGGCGAAGAAAACGAGCCGCGGCCTGGCGTGCGTCCCGGTCATATCCCCGGATCAAAAAATCTGCACTACGCCCAGATTTTGAGCGGTGATCCCGCGAACTTAAAATCTCTACCGGAGTTGGAGGCGCTTTTTGCTGGGGTCGGGGTTGGTCACGGTGAGCGGGTTGTCACGACCTGCGGATCAGGCATTTCCGCCTGCTTGTTGGCATTGGCCTTGCATGAGCTCGGGCGTTCTCCTGTCGCGGTATATGACGGTTCTTGGGCCGAGTGGGGTTCCAGGCCAGATTGCCCCGTCGAGAGGGGGTGAGAAGCACGGCGCTCTCTGTTATCGTCCGCGGCGTCGACCATCACGCATAACCCATGAAGAATCTTTATTTAATCGGTAATTGGAAGCAGAACGGAAGTCAGGCCGCGATCGACGCGTTCTCTGAGCAGTGGTCCTCTGATGAAAATCCCCGATTGCGCATTGCCATCGCCCCGCCTTTTCCTTACCTGCAGGCAGTGGCTGGGGCTTTCACCGGCTGTGAACTCGCGGCACAGGACTGTTCTGTTCATGCCCACGGGGCGCATACCGGTGAGGTGTCTGCCAATATGCTGGTCGATCTGGGCTGCCAATTTGTTCTCGTTGGCCATTCCGAGCGGCGGGAGTATCACAGCGAAAGTGATGAACTGATTGCTCAGAAGTTGGCGGCGGCGCAGTTAGCGGGTGTGACCCCTGTACTCTGCGTGGGCGAGCAGCAGTCCGCTCGAGAGGCGGGTGAGCACTATGATGTGGTGCGTGCTCAGCTTCGATTAGCGCTGGCCAATTGCGAGGCAAAACTACTCATTGCCTATGAGCCCGTGTGGGCGATCGGCACCGGTCTAACAGCAACGCCGGATCAGGCGAATGATATGCACGCCATGATCAGACAAGAGGTGGGCTCGCTTCTCGGCGAATCCCATTACACCCCTATCCTCTACGGCGGGAGTGTTAATGCAGAGAATGCTGATGCATTGTTTGCCTGCCCCCACGTCGATGGTGCGTTGGTTGGCGGCGCTTCTCTGCAAGCGGCCTCCTTCATGGCGATTGCACAATCCGCGTCAAATAACCTGAGTCACTGAGATGTCTATCGATCCCAACACGCCAGTTCTGCTGGGCGCAGGCCAGTTTACCGAGCATCTTGACGACAATTTTAATGCGCTGATGCCCGAGGATTTGGCGGCCCGCGCCTGCGAGGCTGCACTGGCCGACACTGGCGCGGCGGAATCGCTACACCCTCTGATCGGCCGTCTTGCTTGCGTGCGTCTGTTCGCGCACTCGGTACCAGACCCGATTGTGCCCGTCATCGCACCGTTTGGGCGGAGTAGCAGTCCGCCGCTGTCGATTTTGAGCCGGCTCGCTCTACCGAACGCGTCAGCGATCTATTCACGGGCTTGTGGCGATGAGCCGCAGCGTTTGGTTTATGAGTTGGGCAACGCCCTGGCGCGCGGTGAAATCAACGGCGCGATCATCTGTGGTGCCGAGGCGCTAGCGACTTCTCGTCAGCTTCAGCGACAAGGCCTGTCGGCGGACTGGAGCGATGACCCGGAGGGAGAAACCGACGATCGTGGCGCCTGTATCGATGTGCTGTTTGACGCCGAGCTCAATCGGCATGGTGCATGGAATCCCATCGATATCTATCCACTCCAAGAGCAGGTTAGGCGGAGTGAACTCGGACTCAGTAAATCAGCTTACAGGACCCAGTTAGCTGAGCTGATGGCGCGGTTTGCCAGCGTGGCGGCGGCCAACCCGTATGCCGTGTTTGGTAACGCAATGACTGCCGCAGAGATTGGAGAGGAGTCGAGTAAAAACCGCTTGATGGGTGATCCGCACCTTAAGTCAATGGTGGCCAAAGACGGCGTGAATCAGGCCTCGGCGCTGGTGCTTACGCGTTGGGAAACGGCGCAATCCCTTGGGGTGGCGGATAGGGCGATTTTTCTTCATGGACATGGGACCGGCTCTGAGCCTCAAGTACTCAACCGAAGCTCCATGGGGCAATCAGAGTCCATGGCCGCGGCCTATCGCGATGCATTGGCAGGCGCTGGGATTGAGGCAGAGCAGCTGGGCGCTGCCGACCTATATTCCTGTTTTCCCATCGCTGTCTGGGTGGCGATGGATGCCTTGGGGATGCAGCTCGATGATCCGCGGCCGTTGACGCTGACCGGTGGATTGCCGTTTTTTGGCGGTCCGGGCAACAATTACTCGACCCACGGTATTGCCGAGATGGTGCATTGGTTGAGGGCGCAGCCCGAGCCCTCATATGGCGTAGTCGGAGCCAATGGCGGTTATCTTTCCAAGCATGCGGTGGGCGTTTATGCCAACATTCCGGCCGAGTTTCCCAAGGCAGCGTCCGAATTTAAAGCTCCGGAGTCCGTCGAAGTTGTGTCAGACCCGGAGCCCAATGGTGTGATAGAGAGTTATACCTTTCAGAGGCAGAAAGATGCCCCAAGAGCGGTGATCGTCGGCCGACAAGTGTCTGACGGGCGCCGTTGGGTCGGGGTGGCTGACCCGGAAGATGCCGAGCTACTTGCTTGGTTTGAAAAGGCAGATCCCCTAGGAGAACAAGTCGAGGTGTCAGCAGGCGAGCGCAATATCGTGCGCCGGCGGGCCCAATAATGAGCAGAGATTAATTTAAGAGAGTAATAGGAGTTAATACATGGATATCAACGGAAAAGTAGCAGTGGTTACCGGCGGTGCCTCAGGCATTGGGCAGGCGGTGACGCGGCGTATTGCCGGCGCCGGCGGCAAGGTGGTCATTTTTGACCTGAACGAGGACGCGGGGCAGGCGATGGTCGCTGAGCTTGGCGCAGACAACTGCGTCTTCGCCAAAGTAAACGTGGTGGACGAGGACTCCGCCAAAGCGGGTATTGAGGCTGCTGTGAGTGCCTTTGGCACCATCCATATCAACGTGAACTGTGCCGGTATCGGTAACGCGGCAAAAACCCTTGGCCGGGACGGGCCATTTCCGATGGATGTCTGGAGCAAGGTCATTGCGGTGAACCTGACAGGGACTTTCAATGTGCTGCGGTTATGCGCAGAAGTCATGGCGAAGCATGACCCGGTCAACGATGACGGTTCGCGCGGGGTGATCATCAACACCGCCTCAGTAGCCGCCTATGAAGGGCAGATGGGCCAGGCCGCCTACAGCGCCAGTAAGGGCGGTATTGTCGGCATGACACTCCCTATTGCACGCGATCTCTCAACCGTGGGTATCCGGGTGAATACGATCGTTCCAGGTCTCATCAATACCCCATTGTTCAATGGACTGACTCCGGAGTTCGTCGAATCGCTGTCGCAGTCGGTGCTGTATCCAAAGCGCCTGGGCCGCCCCGAAGAAATCGCTCAGTTGGCGACTTCAATCATCGATAACGATTACATTAACGGCGAATGCATCAGAATGGATGGCGGTATCCGGATGCAGCCGCGCTAAAAAGGAGCGAAGTGATGTCAGATGAAGCAACAGTTTTAACCGACGAGGCGGACGGCGTCCTCGTCATCACCATCAACCGTCCAGAAGCGAAAAATGCGGTCAACCTGTCGGTTGCGCAGGGCGTGGCGGCGGCGCTGGAGCGGTTGGACAGTGACGATTCCTTGCGGGTCGGAGTGCTGACCGGCGCTGGCGGTACTTTTTGTGCCGGCATGGACCTGAAGGCATTCGTCTCGGGGGAGTTTCCTCACATAGAGGGGCGAGGTTTTGGCGGTATGACTGAGCGCTCCGCTGACAAGCCCCTGATTGCGGCGGTTGAGGGCTATGCCCTCGCCGGTGGCTGCGAATTGGCAATTGCCTGCGACCTCATTATTGCGGCCGATAATGCAAAGTTCGGCATACCCGAGGTTAAGCGGGGCCTTGTGGCTGCCGCGGGAGGTTTGGTCCGGTTGCCGTCTCAGATTCCCTATCGGGTCGCAATGGAGTTGGCCCTGACAGGCGAATTTATGGCAGCAGACCGCGCGATGGCAATGGGCTTGGTGAATCAGTTGACCGAAGCAGGCGGCGCGTTGGATGCGGCCAAGGCACTGGCGGCACGGATTGCCGAGAACGGCCCGATGGCCGTGAAGGTCAGCAAAGCGATCATTAAAGCCTCTCGCGACTGGAGCGACAACGAAGCGTGGTCCAACCAGAACGCGCTCACTCAACCTGTGTTCACCAGTGAGGATGCGATTGAGGGTGCGACGGCATTTGCTGAGAAACGCAAGCCCGAGTGGAAGGGGCGCTAGTTGTTGCATTACGGTGTTGATGCATTCAGTCTCGGTTCCGTCGGAGACTGAAGATCAATCCATAGGGGCGGCGATATGAGTAACAGCGATCTTAATGTCATTCGCAAGGTGTTCGCGCACGACCTCATGCAGGTTTACGTGCGCCTCTTCTTATTGCTCACTGTGGCGTGGTTCTCTGTTGAGGTCTTTGCGCCTTTTATGGCACTGGCGCTGTGGTCACTCATCCTCGCGGTGTCTCTGTATCCCGTTAACCACTGGTTGGCGGTTCGTCTGAATCTCAGCGAGGGCAAGGCAGCCGTCATCTTCATCTGCATCGCTTTTCTCATTATCGGTATCCCCACGGGGTTGTTGGGCGTGTCCATGGCGCAGCACATGGGCGATTGGGTGATGACGCTCAGTGATCAAGGTTTTACCGTCCCCGAGGCTGATCCTGCCGTGGCCGAATGGCCGGTGATTGGCGCCCCGCTGTATGAACTGTGGGAGCGCGCGCACGAAGACCTCGTCTCGGCGGCACAGATGATCCAGCCACAGCTGATTGCAGGCGGTCGCATCCTGCTTGCGGCTGCCGGCAATACGCTGCTGGCGCTGGCGCTGTTTTTCATTGCGCTGCTGATTGCGGGCTTCATGATGGCAAACGCGACACAGGGTGCCCTGCAGATGCGTCGCTTGATGATGACGTTTTCAGACCCGGAGCGAGGCGACGAGATTCATGAGCTGGTGGTTGCAACCATCAGATCTGTTTCGAATGGTGTGGTCGGCGTTGCCTTTCTGCAGGCGCTCGCGCTGGGTGTCGGGTTCCTCGTGCTGGACGTGCCGGCGGCGGGTGTTCTCGCGTTGGTTGTGCTCTTTCTCGGAGTCCTTCAACTGCCTTCGTCGCTAGTAGTGTTCCCTGTTTTGGCTTGGCTGTGGCTGGCAGCCGATGGATCCATGTTGGGCCATATTCTGGGGACCATCTATCTGTTTGTCGCAGGTGTGGCTGACGGGTTGCTGAAGCCGATATTGCTCGGCAGGGGCGTCGATACCCCCATGCCTGTCGTTCTCGTGGGCGCACTGGGCGGCCTGGCTGCGGAGGGTCTAATTGGATTATTTGTGGGTGCCGTGATGTTGTCGGTGAGCTACAAGCTATTGATGGCATGGGTTGATCACAGCGTATCTGATGCCGATGCTGATGAACCTGAAGATGCTGCGTTGAAGCCTCAAGCCTGACACCAAGCTTAAATTCCTTCTGATGGTCCGTGCTTCTTGGCGAGTCGTATCTGTACCGAGTGTTATCGAAACCTTCTAACTTGCCATGATCAGAGGTGACATGAGAGCCATTACTCCGCTCTTTTTGAGCGTTCTTTGCTTTGCTTGCAGCGCTCCGACGCCAGAGAAGGCGCCTGCAAGCCACACAGTGTCTACAACAACTGGGGTGGTAGCCGCCGAGGTCGGCCCTGAGGATTCGGTGATATACCGCGATATTCCCTATGCGAAGCCGCCACGGGGCGATGGACGTTGGGCAGCGCCGGTCGCGCTGAATACGCCGGACCACGAGATTGAGCCTAAAGCCGAGCCCGTGATGTGTCCGCAGCCTCAGAGCATGGCCTCTGGCGGTGCAAAAGGCGACTACCTTGGATCTGAGGATTGCCTGTATCTGGATATTTACGCTCCTGACGCCTCAGGTACCCAGGGTCTGCCAGTTATGCTGTGGATCCATGGCGGTAGTAACGTCACCGGACATAAAGGCACCTACGATTTCTCTCGATTTGTCGTGAGGGAGGGCGTCGTGGTGGTTGTCATCAACTACCGCCTCGGTCCTTTCGGATGGTTTGTGCACCCGGCCCTCAATGGCGCTGATTTGAAGACCTCACCCTTGGCCAATTTCGGCACACTGGATATGGTGGAGGCGCTTCGCTGGACCCAGCGCAATATTGGCCTGTTTGGCGGAAATCAGAATAACGTCACGATTTTTGGTGAAAGCGCAGGCGGGCGAAACGTATTCAGCCTGCTGGCCTCGCCAGTGACGGAGGGTCTGTTTCATCGCGCCATCGCGCAGTCTGGTCACGTGCGCAGCCTGACGTCAGCTGAGGCACACAATGCCGAACGCGAGTTCCCGATGGTAGACCGGGGAAGTTGGGAAGTGGTGCGCGCATTGGGTTTGGATAACGCATCGATTGATAAGGCTGCATTGCGCTCGGTGTCCATGAACGATCTGCTAGCGGCCTACTTCGAATTGGAAGAGGACCACATTCAGCCCGCAGTCATTCGCGACGGTGTGGTTATCCCTGAAG
>JACETJ010000046.1 GCA_013911345.1 Congregibacter sp. | reverse complement strand
GCAGCCGGTCACGCTGGCGCAGCAGAATTAGTCCGGAGAATACGATGGAACACATAGCACACGACGAGACGAGTTTTGTTCGCCCCGCCGAAGTGGGGGAGATGGAGCTCTACCATGCCAAGACCTGGCTGGGGAAATACGTTTTTTCACAGGACGCGAAAACGATCGCGATCCAGTACGCGGCAACGGCCATCGCCATTGGCATGGTGGCGCTGGTGCTGTCATGGTTTATGAGACTGCAGCTGGCCTGGCCGAATACCTTCACCTTTATTGACCCCGCCTATTACCTGCAGGCAGTCACCATGCACGGCATGATCATGGTGGTGTATTTGCTGACGGCGCTGTTTCTGGGCGGATTCGGGAATTATCTGATTCCGCTCATGGTCGGTGCCCGGGACATGGTATTCCCGTGGCTGAATATGATCAGTTTCTGGGTCTATTTCACTGCAGTGCTGTTGCTCGCTGCCAGCTTCTTTGTCGGCGGCGGATCCACTGGAGCCGGTTGGACGTTGTACCCGCCGCAGGCGATTCTGCCGGGCACACCCGGGTCTGAGGCGGGGATTCTATTGATGCTGGCCTCCCTCGCGGTGTTCATTATCGGTTTCACCATGGGCGGCCTGAACTACGTGGTGACCATCCTGCAGGCCAGAACCCGCGGTATGACACTAATGCGCATGCCGCTCACGGTATGGGGCATTTTTGTCGCGACTGTCCTCGCACTGTTCGCCTTCCCGGCGCTCTTTGTGAGCGCGATCATGATGTCACTGGATGTGTTGCTGGGCACCAGCTTCTTCATGCCGGCGATCATGACCATGGGAAGCGAGGCGGAGCATGTCGGCGGCAATCCGCTGTTGTTCCAGCACCTATTCTGGTTTTTTGGTCATCCCGAGGTTTACATTGTTGCGCTGCCTGCGTTTGGCATTGTGTCTGACCTCATCAGTATCCACGCGCGCAAAAATATTTTCGGTTACCGCATGATGGTATGGGCGATCGTCATCATTGGCGCGCTCAGCTTTGTTGTATGGGCTCACCACATGTATGTCAGTGGGATGAACCCTTACTTTGGTTTCTTCTTCGCCACAACCACCCTGATCATTGCGGTGCCAACAGCGCTCAAGGTCTACAACTGGGTGTTGACGCTTTGGCAAGGTAATATCCATCTCACGATTCCGATGCTGTTTTCGATCGCGTTCCTGCTGTTCTTTATCAATGGCGGCATGACAGGTCTCTTCCTCGGCAATGCGACGGTGAGTATGCCGCTGTCAGATACGCTCTTTGTGGTGGCTCACTTCCACATGGTGATGGCAGTGGCGCCGGTGATGGTGGTGTGTGGTGCGATCTATCACTGGTACCCCAAAATCACGGGTCGCTGGTATCACGAGGGGATGGCGCGGTTCCACTTCTGGGTGACCTTTGTCGGATCCTATCTGGTGTTCCTGCCCATGCACTATCTGGGCATCATGGGCGTGCCTCGCCGCTATTTTGAAATTACCGGCACCACCTTCCTGCCCGACTCGGCGCAGAATGTGAACGCGAGTATCACCATTGCAGCACTCGTGGTGGGTTTCGCGCAGATCGTATTCCTCTACAACCTGATCGTCAGTGCCTTCAACGGCAAGAAGGCGCCGGGTAATCCGTGGAACGCGACCTCTCTCGAGTGGCAAACCGAAACTACTCCGCCGGGACACGGCAACTTTGGTAAAGAACTGCCCTGCGTGTATCGATGGGCCTATGATTACAGCGTGCCGGGGGTTGAGGATGACTTCATTCCTCAGAACGTGCCGCCGCGTAACGCGCAGGTCGAGGGTGCACAATGAGCAATATTTTTACTGAACAGCCCTGGATTGCCGATACCGGGCCGATCGCGCCGGCACTATCCGGGGCGCAGATTGCCCTGAATTCACGGCGCTCCGCACTAAAAGTGCTGCTGAGTGTGGTGAGCATTTTCTTCATGCTCATGATCGTGGCCTACGGCGGCCGCATGCTCTATCAGGATTGGCAGCCTACCCCACAAATTAGCCTTCTCTGGGCCAACACCGGTCTGCTGCTACTCAGTAGCCTGTGCCTTCAGGCTGCATTGATCTGGGCGCGTGCGGACAAGGTTCATTGGGTGCGCGGCGCGTTGGTCGGCGCCGGTGTGTTGACGGTGCTCTTCCTAATCGGCCAGCTTGTTGCCTGGCAGCAGCTGACCTCGATGGTGCTCGGTGATTTCAGCAACCCCTCGGTGGGTTTCTTTTTCATGATCACCGGCATTCACGGACTGCATATGGCGGGCGGCATGGTCGCGCTGGTGCGCGCGATAAGCCGGGCTTTCGGGCAGTCGGATGTTCGCGCGATGGAGCACAACGTATCCAACTGTGCGCTCTACTGGCACTACCTGCTGGGCGTCTGGTTGTTGGTGTTCGGCTTGCTGTTCACAGGTAACAATTTCGAGATCCTGCTCAGGATCTGCGGCTTTATTTAACGGGGGAGGAGACCATGTCGACGGAGACAATGGCATCGGATTCACTGGAGTTGAAGCCCGGCATAGCAGGCTTCTTTGATGATTGGAGTTCGGATCAGCGCGCGTTCAAGGGAGTGCCCTGGGGCAAGGCGATGATGTGGATCTTCCTCGTCAGCGATACCTTTATTTTTGGCTGTTTCCTAGCCTCTTACATGACGGTGCGTATGTCGACGCTAGAGCCATGGCCTAGCTCCAGCGAGGTCTTTGCACTGAGCTTCGGCGGGGCGCCGATCCCGCTGATTCTGATTGCGATAATGACTTTTGTGCTCATTACGTCGAGTGGCACGATGGCACTTGCAGTGAACTATGGGTACCGAAAAAACAAATGGGTGACATTCTGGTTGCTGTTCGCAACTGCCATTCTGGGTGCGACGTTTGTCGGGATGCAGGTGTTCGAGTGGAGCAAGCTGATTTTTGAGGAAGGTGTGCGTCCCTGGGGTAACCCAATGGGTGCAGCTCAATTTGGCTCGGTGTTCTTCATGGTGACCGGCTTCCACGGGTTCCACGTGTCCATCGGAGTGATCTTTCTGTTTATCTTTTCTTACAAGGTGGCCAGAGGCCATCTTGATGATCACACGCCCGGATGGTTTACCAAGCGCGGCGGGAACTATGAGGAGATTGAAATCCTCGGCCTGTACTGGCACTTCGTAGACCTTGTGTGGGTCTTCATCTTTGCATTTTTCTATCTCTGGTGAGGGAGTAAACCATGGACCATACAGCTGACGGGCACGAGCCTGTTGTCCGGGAAGAAGAGGCGATCCAGCACCCGCTGGGGATCTATTTCAAGATTTGGATCTTGCTGTTTGTTCTGAGCGCGATGTCCTATGCGGTGGATTATTATCAGGTGCAGGGCTACATGCGCTGGTTCCTGATCCTCTTTTTCATGGTGCTCAAAGCTGGCCTCATCATCGCCGTATTTATGCACATGGTGTGGGAGCGGTTGGCAATGGTCTACTTCATACTGCTGCCGCCAGCATTGCTACTGACTCTGGTGGCAATTGGCTCGCTCGAGGCCGATTGGACGTTTTTTCAGCGCGGTGTGTACTTCCTGAAGGAATTGGTTATCGCGGCGCCGGCGTCTCCGCATCACTGAAGCAATCCGCCTGAGAATATTGAAGAGAGGTAGCAGCAATGGGTGGCCAGAAGACAGAAGGCACCAACTACACCGTACACATCGTCGTGTTCTTATTACTGACGGTCTTTATGTATGTGTTTGCATACGTATTGGTGGACCATAACCTCGACGTGCCGGACCGGGTCGATACGGTTCACACTGAGAAGCAGGAATAGGCGCTAAACCCCGGCGGCCTAGCGTCGCCGCGCTAGCTTCGGTGTCTCATTGGTGCGGTAGAGTTCAGAGAACTGCACCGCCACCTCTGATGCGACGAAGGGGGGGCTGATGATGCCGGTGTATTGGCCTAGCGGGTCCACTAAGTACACGGCGCTGGAGTGCGTCACTTCGTAGACATTCTCTGCTGTTTCAGGTTCCGCACGAAACGGCGCCCCGAGCTGCCGGGTGAGGTTGGTGAGCTGCCCCATTGAGCCCGTTGCGCCCAGGAAGGCGGGGTCAAAATATTGAACATATCGCTGAATCTGCGCCGCTTTGTCGCGGGCAGGATCGACGGAGATGAAGACAAACTGGATATCGGACTCGCTGATACCCTGCGCAACAATATCGCGCTTGACGAGAGACAGGTCGTAAAGGGTAGTCGGACAGATGTCAGGGCAGTACATGAAGCCAAAGAATATGAATGACCAACGTGACTCCAAAGACTTCAGGTCGAAGACCCCTTTTTCGTCGTCTACCAGAATGAACTCTGCCAGTGGCTTGCGTTCCGGAAAGGTAATAAGTGAGGCTGGCATGAGTTGGTCTGCGGCCGGATTGCGTGACTGCCACAGCGCCCAATACCCCGATCCGGCCAGCGCCACACCGACAACTGCGGCGGCGATTAATACCGCCGCCATGAGTTTTTCCCGAGTGATGTTGCTCACGCCGGACCCTGCCTCTTATCTTCTTATGGTTCAGTCTGACCAATCCATCCCGTCTGCGTCAATATTGCCAGCGCAAATGTGTGCACAGATGACGCAGTCACGCATGTCATGCAGTAACATTCGGATGAGACGTCCCCAACAACAAACCAAAGCGAGTCGACCCTTTTAATGGAATCCACCCTGACAGAGCGCGCCACGTGGCGAGATTATTACGAGCTGTGTAAGCCCAATGTGGTGTGGCTGATGATCCTGACGGCAATCGTGGGGATGTGCATGGCCACCCCCGGTGTCGTGCCGCTTGATGTCGTGATCTTTGCCAGCGTGGGAATCGCGCTCTGTGCGGGGTCCGCGGCCGCCATCAATCACCTCGCAGATCAACATGTCGACGCCGTGATGGCGCGCACCTCCGGCCGACCGATCGTAAAAGGCAGAATTGATTCCCAAGGCGCTGCGATTTTTGCGTTTGCGCTGGGTTCTCTGGGCATGTTTGTGCTACTGACCTGGGTAAACGCCTTGACGGCTTGGCTCACGTTGGCGTCGCTTGTAGGTTACGCCTTTGTCTATACCCTCTATCTCAAGCGCGCGACGCCCCAGAATATTGTGATCGGTGGACTGGCCGGGGCCATGCCGCCCCTGCTGGGTTGGACCGCTGTCACCAATCAGGTTGATGGCCATGCGCTCCTGTTGGTGCTCATCATTTTTGCCTGGACGCCGCCTCATTTCTGGGCGCTGGCAATTGCGCGTAAGGAGGAGTACGCCAAGGTAGAAATTCCGATGCTGCCCGTGACGCATGGCAGCCGCTACACCGCCGTGCACAGCTTGTTGTATACCCTGATGCTTTTTGTCGCATCATTATTGCCGGTGGCCACAGGGCTCAGCAGCTGGATTTATCTGGTTGGCGCGTCTGCGCTCGGCGGTGTTTTTATCTATCAGGCGGTGATGTTGCTCCGCACCATGAAAAACAGCGACGCAATGAAAATGTTCCGCTTCTCCATCGTCTATCTCATGGCGATCTTTCCAATCATGTTGCTGGATCACTACTTGCTGCCGAAGCCTCTATTTTCCTGAGATTTAGGCGCAGATTCTTGTTTGCGGGCCGGCCAAGCGCCAAATATCTGCAAGAACGGGCAACAGTATGAAAAGGCTGGCGCAGGCCAGCAATTAATGGCCAACACCCGCTAGAATGCAGCACTTGGGGGTGGGCATGTCAGAGCAGCATTTCGATCAAACCGACCGGGCAGGGTCATTAAAAGCGCTGTCTGATCAGTGCTTCGATGTATTGGTAATTGGCGGCGGAATAACCGGAGCCGGCGTGGCAAGGGATGCCGCTATGCGGGGTCTTTCTGTGGCACTGATCGAGGCACAGGATCTCGCCAGCGGTACCTCGAGTCGCAGCTCGAAGATGATCCACGGCGGCTTGCGCTATCTGGTTGCGGGCGACGTGGCGGTCGTGAAAGAGTCCGCCTCTGAGCGCGCCACGTTGCACAGGATTGCGCCCCATCTGGCGCAGAAAACGCCCTACGTCATACCAACTGGGAGCGTACGCAGCAAACTGATACTGCGCGCCGCGCTGTGGGCTTATGAGCGCCTGGGCGGCGTCGAGCGGGCCGATTATCACGAGGTTTGGTCGAGAGACGAGCTCGCTGAGAAGGAGCCGCTGATTGAGCGCTCGCGACTCAATGGTGCGGTGGTCTATCCGGAATTCTTGACCGATGACTCGCGACTCACTGTGGCGACGGTGCGCTCTGCTATCGACCACGGCGCGACGGTCGCGACATATCTCAAGGCCATCAATATCCGGCGAGACCAGACATTCAGCGTCGATGCAGCCTCAACACTACCGGGTGAAAATCGCGAACTCACGATTCGCGCACGGGCTGTGGTGAACGCGGCGGGACCCTGGGTTGATCAGGTGCTTGATTTGGAGCAGCCGCAGGCGCCCAGACTGGCCCTGAGTCGGGGGGTGCATTTGGTGTTCGACCACGCTGATGTGCCAGTCCGCAACACGGTCGTGATGCGCACCCCGGATGCCCGACGAATATTCGCTGTACCACTGGGGCAATACACCTACATCGGTACCACCGACGACTATCATCCGGAATTCGAATACTGGCCACCTGTCACCGATCAGGACGTCAGTTATTTACTCTCTGCCACGCAAAAGGCGATGCCTGAGGCGAGCCTGTCACCAGACCGCATTGTCTCAGTCTGGTCTGGTATTCGACCGCTAGTGAGTGATGGCTCTGGTCGTGCTTCGAAGGAGCTGTCGCGCAAGGACGAGGTTTGGACTTCCCCCAGTGGCCTGCTCTCTGTGGGGGGCGGAAAGTTGTCGGCATATCGCGCTATGGCAGAGCGAATTGTTGACATGGTCATCGAGAACCATGGCTTCACAGGGAAGCCCTGTACCACGGCCGATGTCCCGTTACCTGGGGGCGATGCGGTTGTGCTGGCTCAAGATCTCTCAGCAGTCGATAACGTTCAAGCAGAGCGACTCGCGCGTTTATACGGCGCGGAAGCGCCCAGCCTCATTCGCAGTGCTGGCGAGGAGGAGCTGGTGAAGGCAGAGGTTCGGCAGGCCGTGCACAGAGAGGGCGCGCTGCGACTGGAGGATTACTGGGCGCGTCGCAGCAGCCGCGCCTGGTTTGATGCCCGCGCAGGCTTGCCAGTGTTGGATCAGGCGGCGCTGGCGATGGCAGGCTTGTTGGGTTGGGATGACGCCCGCACCGCTGCGGAAATCGAAAACTGTCTTGAGATTGACCGGGCCAGTCGTGCAGGTTTTCAGGCGAGTACTACATGGAAGGGAGCAGGGGATGATTGCCGCGCAGCTGGCTGAGTTGATTGGCGCTGAGCAGGTGTCGACTGACGCCGAGATGCTGGCAGCACATCGTTTTGATCGTTGGTGCCTGAAGCACTGGCAAGACTGGCAGGGGGAGGCCTTGGACGCCCCCGCTTGCGTCGTGCGCCCAAGGCACACTGCAGACGTGCAGGCAGTAGTCCGCCATGCCGCCGCTCACAACATCCCGGTCATTCCCTGGGGTTTGGGCAGTGGGGTTTGTGGCGGCATCGAGCCGACCCCTGATCAAGTTCTGATGGATATGAGTGCCATGGATCAGGTGCTGTCGATCGATGATGACAACCTGCTGTTAACGGTCGAGGCGGGTATCAATGGATTGGTCGCGGAGGAGGCTGTCGCCGAGCAAGGGCTGACCATCGGGCACTGGCCGCAGTCGATCGGTATCAGCTCGGTCGGTGGATGGATTTCGACCCGCGCTTCAGGCCAGTTCTCAACGGCTTACGGCAATATCGAGGACATCGTATACGCCCTTGATATGGTGTTGCCCGATGGCGAGATCGTGACACTAGGAAAGGCACCGCGCGCGGCATCGGGCCCTGATCTACGACATTTAGCATTGGGCGCAGAAGGCACCCATGGGGTGGTCACTTCAGTCACCCTGTCGCTGCGTCGACAGCCTGAAACGCGGCGCTTCAGTGCGTGGTATTGCGCTGACATGGCGTCAGGGTTTCGTGCGCAGCGCGAGATCGTGCAGCAAGACTGGCGACCGCCGGTGATGCGGCAATACGACGCCTCGGAAGTGGCGCGGCTGTTCCCGGACTCCGTGCAAGATGAGCAGTGCCTGATCTTGCTGGTGCACGAGGGCCCCGCGTCGCGGGTGGACGCCGAGATCCTCGCCGTCGAGTCGATCATGGCCGATTTGGGTCTCAACGCTGCTGATGCGGCCGCCGCAGAGGGTTGGATGAGCCATCGCAACAATGTGCCCGAATGGCGGGACTTGTTGGAGCAGGGTTTGATCGCTGACACGATTGAAGTATCGGGCACCTGGAGCCAGATCGATGCGATCTACGAGGATGTAGTCGCTGCACTCAAGACGGTACCGGATTGTGTCAATGCCTCGGCACATAGTTCTCATGTCTATCGCTCGGGCATTAATCTGTACTTCACTTTTGCCTGCATGCCAGAGGACGCTTCGGTGATGGGCGATCGCTATCTTGAGA
>JACETJ010000045.1 GCA_013911345.1 Congregibacter sp. | reverse complement strand
CCACCAATGCCAAAGAGACACCCAGCTGGCTTATCAGCCTGATCACGTTGCCCTTCGGCCCCAGCATTCTCTCGGTCAGGTAATCGGTGAAGACCGACCACAAACCAATCCAGCTATGAGCCGCTAGCGAGAGCGCCGCCATCAGGGTAAACACCTTCATCCAAGTCTGATCAAACAGCAGTCTCCATGAAGTGTAGTCAACTGAACCCAGTAACTGGTAGGCGATCACAACAAAATATGAGAGCAACACGAGCGAGGTGACTCGCTGAATAAGCCAATCCGAGAGCCCCGAGCGGCTAAAGCTTGTGACTGAGGTCACCATATCAGCAGCCCCCATATCGCCGCGCTGACCGCAGCCAGCAGGAATACCACTCGCGCTCCCACGACGCCGCCTCGCATTGTCTCGCCAATACCCGCATCCATAATGAGATGCTTTATCCCGGCGAGCGCGTGATAGCTTAGAACTGAGGCGATCGCCCAGCAGATAGTTTTAGCGGCGGGCGAAGACAGCACCCCTACCATCGCGTTGAATGAGTCCTCAGAAGCAAGGCTTCTGTCCAATGCCCACAGCAGTAAAAAACTGGAAAAGAACATCAGCACACCCGTCACACGGTGTGTGATCGAGGCATAAGCTGTCACTGGCAAGTCAATGGTACCAAGGTCCAGATTGACAGGACGCGTGTCTTTTGAAGTTGGTCTCACGTTAAATCTCAGGGTAGTTGCGGTTGCCGCGGAGGATACGGTCGGTGACCCAAAATCTTCCGCGGACGGGAGTATAGGTGGGCTCACAATCGATTACAATTTTGGTATCGAGCACCCCGGCCTGGCCTACAAGCTGGTCCGTTCGGCGCGTTTCAAATTGACATGTCAGGCGCTCAGCATTAGTTTGGCACCCTCTTATTTCACGCGGTAGTCACCCCCATGTCCGATAAACACGCCACCCTGAACCTGACCCATGAGGATGGAACTGAGCAGGCTATCGATCTGAGCGTGCACTCAGGCACGTTGGGGCCTGATGTTGTTGACGTAGGCAAGCTGACAGCCAACGGCTACTTTACCTATGACCCTGGCTTCACCTCCACCGCCGCTTGCGAATCGCAAATCACCTTTATCGACGGCGAAAAAGGCATTCTGCTTCATCGCGGTTATCCCATAGAGCAGCTGGCCGAGCACTCGGACTATCTCGAAACCTGCTACTTGCTGCTCAATGGCGAACTGCCCACGGCCGAGCAGAAAGAGGAGTTTGTCGGCATCATGACCCGTCACACGATGGTTCATGAGCAAATCAGGACATTCTTCAATGGGTTCCGCCGAGACGCCCACCCCATGGCCATTATGTGCGGAGTGGTCGGAGCGCTGTCAGCGTTCTATCACGACTCCACGGAAATCTCCGATCCCTGGCACCGGGAAGTGGCGGCGTTCAGGCTAATTGCAAAGATGCCGACCATCGCAGCCATGAGCTACAAATTCTCCATTGGTCAGCCATTCATGTACCCGGACAACAGCCTGGACTACGCCGCCAATTTTCTGCACATGATGTTTGGGAATCCCTGCGAGCCCACCAAAGTGTCGCCAACGATCGCGCGCGCCATGGATCGCATTTTCCTGCTGCACGCCGACCATGAGCAGAACGCCTCAACTTCCACTGTGCGCCTAGCTGGCTCATCACAAGCCAACCCCTTTGCATGTATCGCAGCGGGCATCGCGGCACTTTGGGGCCCTTCCCACGGCGGTGCCAACGAGGCCGTGGTGAAAATGCTCGAAGAGATCGGCACGGTGGACCGAATCGATGAATTCATCGCCCGCGCCAAGGACAAGGACGACCCCTTCCGGTTAATGGGCTTCGGTCACCGGGTTTATAAGAACTTTGATCCCAGGGCAAAGGTCATGAAACAAGCGGCTGACGAAGTGTTAGCCGAGCTGGGCATCGAAGATGAAAATCTTGAAATCGCCAAGCGGCTCGAGGAAATAGCGCTTCAAGACGAGTATTTCATCGAGAAAAAGCTCTATCCCAATGTGGATTTCTATTCGGGCATCATTCTGAAAGCGCTCGGCATACCAACCTCCATGTTCACGGTTATCTTTGCCATCGGCCGCACGGTGGGGTGGATCGCACACTGGAACGAGATGATTGGTGGCGTGTACCGTATCGGCCGTCCGCGCCAGCTATATACCGGTCAAACCCAGAGGGACTTCGTCCCATTGGATAAGCGGTAACCTCCATCATGACGGCCGCTGCGGTGATAACAGGCTCGGGGCTGTTTACTCCCGCCGAAAGTATCAGCAACGAAGAACTGGTGGCCTCATTTAATGCCTGGGTCGATCTCTACAATGCTGATAACAGTAAGGCGATAGCAGCGGGGGAATTGGAGGCCAAAACTCACTCGTCCGCCGAGTTCATCGAAAAAGCGTCGGGCATCAAATCTCGCTACGTCATTAATAAAGCCGGCATCCTCGACCCCGAGCGTATGGTGCCCGAGATTCCAGAGCGGCATAACGACGAGCCGTCGGTCATGTGCGAAATCGCCTGTAGAGCAGCCGAGCAAGCCATGGCCGAGGCGGGCATTAGCGCACATGAACTGGACGCTGTGATTGTTGCCGCGTCCAACATGCAACGCGCCTATCCCGCTATGGCGATCGAGGTCCAGTCGACCCTTGGCGCCAGTGGTTTCGCTTTTGACATGAATGTCGCCTGCTCCTCTGCCACCTTCGGCATACAACAGGCCAGCGACGCTGTGAAATCGGGCAGCGCCGCACGTGTATTGGTTGTGAATCCGGAGATCTGCACTGGCCATCTCAACTTCCGCGACCGCGACTCACACTTTATTTTCGGCGACGTGGCCACAGCGGTAGTGGTCGAGAGTGATGCCACAGCCGCCAATGGATCTGGTTGGGATATTCTGGATACGCGCCTGCAGACGCTGTTTTCCAATAACATCCGCAACAATTTTGGCTTCCTGAATCGCGCCGACGAGAGCGGGGTCGGTCAAATCGACAAGCTATTTATTCAGGAAGGTCGCAAGGTGTTCAAAGAGGTCTGTCCTGCGGTGGCAGAACAAATTACGGGCCAGCTCGGCGACATGAACATTGCGGCCGACGACCTGAAGCGGATTTGGCTGCATCAGGCGAATCAAAATATGAATGATCTCATCGCTCGCAAGGTTTTCGGGAGATCGCCCACCGAACGCGAGTCACCAACGATCCTTGATGAGTATGCCAATACCTCATCGGCTGGCTCAGTAATTGCGTTCCACAAGCACAACGCGGATCTGGTGGCAGGCGACCTAGCTGTATTGTGTTCGTTCGGCGCGGGCTACAGTATCGGGTCTATTGTGCTCCGCCGCCGCTGACCGGGCTTAGCCGGTGCCGGTCGAGACGATCTCTCGCATCACACCCAACATTTGCTCAGCTTGCGCCATCGTGCCCACTGAGATGCGCAACCAATTATCAATGCGTTGCTTATCCCAGCGCCTCACCAGAATATCTCGGGCACGCAAGGCGTCGAAGATTTGCTTGCCGGCGAGGGTCTTGTGTTGAGTGAAAATGAAGTTCGCTTGCGAGGGCACCACCTCGAAACCGATAGTCTGTAGCCCGGCGCTCATGGCCTCACGGACCTCGCGAACGCTCTGTGAAGCATCCTCGAGCCACTGCGTGTCTTCGATCGCCGCCGTCGCCGCTGCCTGCGCGATAGCGTCCAGGGGATAAGAGTTAAAGGAGTCCTTGACACGGTTCAGACCCTCGATGAGGTCTGGTTGCGCGATGGCATAGCCCACGCGCATGCCTGCCAGCGAGTGACTCTTGGAGAGACTGCGGGTCACAATAAGATTGTCATGGTCCGCAATCAAAGGCACTGCGGTCTCTGCACCAAAACCGAAGTAGGCTTCATCAACGACCACCAACCGATCACTGTTCGAATCAACAAGCAAGGCAATGTCAGCTCGCGAGAGCGCCCGCCCTGTCGGTGCATTGGGGTTCGCCAGTACGATCGCCGCGTCATCGCCCCTCAAGGCGTCGACATCCACCGAAAAGTCTTCAAGCACCGGCACCTCTGTGAGGTCGGAATCGTAGAGTCGTGCCCAGACCGGATAGAAGCCGTAGGTCGTGTCCAGCGTCTGAACTCGTCTGTCTTTCAGGAAGGCAATCCAGAGATGCGCAAGCACCTCGTCGGAACCGTTGCCCATGAAAATATGCTCTGGCGACAATGACTCGACAGCTGCGATAGCGGACCGCAAGCGCTCTGCCGAGGGGTCAGGATAGCGCCGCAGCTGGTCAGCGGTGATGTCGCGAACGGCAGTGAGCACTGAGTCTCCTGGCGGGAAAGCGTGCTCATTAGTATTGAGTTTAATCAGCGAGTCAGAGGCAGGCTGCTCTCCGGGCACATAGGGCTTTAGGCCGGATATTTTGTCGATCCAGAACCGACTCATAACGGTGTTCCGAGGTCAGGAACCGGCAATGCTAACCGTTACCCGACCTAAAGTCAGGTCGACACCAGGGCCGTCACTGGCGAGATCCGACCGGACCGCTCTCCGTTGCGCAGACAGCGCAGGCTACAGCTCGCTCGCTAGGAAATACCAACCGAAATGTGCTTCCTCGACCCACCTCGCTGTCAACAAACAGCTTTGCATCATGCGATACCGCTACATGTTTCACGATCGCTAATCCTAGACCGGTTCCACCTGTTGCCTGACTGCGACTTTTATCGACGCGATAAAAACGCTCGGTTAAGCGCGGAATGTGCTTGGCGTCGATACCAGGGCCCTGATCTTCTACAAGCAATTGAGGGCCCACTGCCGTGTCTGCCCACGTTACCTTGACGGGAGCTTCGCTGTACTTCAGCGCATTCACAATCAGATTGCTGACGGCACTGCGTAACTCCGCTGCGTTACCCAGCACACAGAGTTCTGAAGCAGTCACCAGCTCAATTTTTCGGTCAGGCCAGGCGGGCATCAACTCATCACACAAATGGGTTAAGAGATCGACCATGTCAAGCTGGTCATCCTTACGCTCCCCTTCCACGCTCTCTATTCTAGACAGCCACAGTAGATCTGAGATCAAGTTCTCCATGCGAGCTGCTTGAATATCCATTGAGCCGAGCGACTTTTGGAGCCGCGCATCAGAATCCGACATCAACGATTGGAGTGTTTCTATATAGCCCTTGATAACCGTCAACGGTGTGCGCAGCTCGTGGGACACGTTCCCGACGAAATCACGCCGCATACGCTCCAGCTTGTCCTGCTCGGTGACATCTTTCACGAACACCAGGCGGTCGTTGACGCCAAAGCGAGAAAACTCCAGCTGCAGACAAAATTCGGGATCCGGTCCCGGCTTTATCCGCAATGGTTTTTGATAGTTCTCATCCCGCATATAGCGCTTGAGCGACTTACCCGGCGAAACCTCAGAGAGTGGCTTACCTTCTTCGTCCTCAAATTTGATTCCCAACAAATATTCGGCCGCTTCATTGCACCACACCAGCCGTCGATCTGAATTAATAATCAGCGCTGCGTCCCTCATAGACGCCAAAGAGTCTGTCAGATAGGACTGCGCTCGCGCGGGCGCCCTAGCGCCAAGTGCATCTCGACTGCGGAGAGCATAGACATCGCGAAGAATACCGCCGAGGCCCGGATTTGAAATAGGAGGCGACTGCTCAGGATTAGCAAACCAGTGGTACAGCTTTGCCAGCTGCCAAGCCCAGAAAATTGCCAGGACGAGAGCCAGTGCCATCAACGCCAATTTCCAGTCTTGCGTCAGCAACCATATTGCGCCGGCGGTAAACAGTGCCCCTAATAGCCGGCGCGACTCTAGAACGAGAAAACTAGGCGGGGTCACGCCACCGCCAGATCGCGGGGTGAAAAACGATAGCCCGTGCCCCTCACCGTCTGGATCAAATCCGCATAAATGGGATCGCCCGCCTGCAACGCCTTTCTAAGGCGACGAATGTGCACATCGACCGTCCGCTCTTCTACGTAGACGTTCGCACCCCAAACTCTGTCCAGCAATTGCTCGCGGGAGTAGGCTCGCTCCGGGTGAGACATGAAAAAATGCAGCAGCTTGAATTCTGTGGGACCCATCTCAAGCGGTTTTTGGCTGAGCATTACACGGCGGCTGTCAATTTCAAGCACGAGCTCGCCTACGCGTAGCTCACTGCCCCCCTCCTCGCTGGACGAGCGGCGGAGTATCGCCTTCATCCGCGCAATCAGCTCCTTGGGTGCAAACGGCTTGGTAATGTAGTCGTCCGCGCCGACTTCCAGACCCTGAACGACGTTATCTTCGTGGGTCTTGGCAGTCAGCATGATAACTGGCAACGCCTGAGTAGCCTCTTCCTTCTTAAGACGCCGAAGCAGCTCAATACCGCTACCGCCGGGTAGCATCCAATCCAATAGGACCATTTCGGGCGATTCGTCGGTGATCAGCCGATATGCTTCGTGAATGTCGGCCGCCTCCAAACACTCAAACTCGGAGAGCTCTAGGGCCAGGCGAAGCATCTCCCGGATACTTGCCTCATCATCCACCACCAGCACTTTTTTCGCAGACATAGCGCCTCCGTATGAGCTTTGAGCCTCGAAACCCTATTACATGTCAGTTATGTGACATTCCGATGACATACCGACCAGAACCCGCCCTTACTTTTTACCACCAATCAAACCAGCCCCTAGGCTCCAGCTCCTGCGCACATTCCTGCAACTGAGAATTGTATTGCTGAGCTTGACGATCCACCTTTCGCGCCACATCAATCAGCCAATCCTTGCTTCGATAGCTTTGTTTACGATAGCCGCCATGCCCTTCGTGATAAGCAAGGTACAGACGAAAAGCGTCCTGCTTACTAATACCCAGCTCCTTGTTGGACACATTGTTGTACCAACCAATGAAATCAATCGCATCACCAAAATCATCGCGGTCCGCGCCATAGTTACCCGTGCTGCGCTGATACCAATCCCAAGTAGACTCTTTAGCCTGAGAGTAGCCATAGGAGTCAGAGGGCCGCGGCCCAGGTATCACCCCGAAGATCTTTTTACGCGGCGGCTTTGCTGTCGCAACAAATCGCGACTCTTGATACATGAATGCCATCGACACAGAAATCGGCACGCCCCATCGCGCGCGCGCCTCCTTGGCATCACCATACCAACCGGATTTCTCTCTGAAAATGTCACAGACATTATCCACTTGTTCTGGCGGCGACGTCGCGCATGCTGACAGGAGGATCGTCATGAGAAGGACAGCGAGCCGCCAAGATCGATTACCAGAGCTCATTCCAATTCCCCCAGCATCACAAGCCATTCGCCCTCATCCATAATCGAGATACCCAAGGACTCGGCTTTCTTTCGTTTACTCCCCGCCCCGGGCCCCGCCAGCACAGTACTCGTCTTTGCAGAGACACTGCTGGCAGTCTTGGCGCCCAGCGCTCTGAGCCTCTGTTCCGCGTCATCGCGTCCCATCGATTCGAGCTTACCCGTAACGACCCATGTAGTCCCCGCCAGCGGTCCTTCACCGCTAACGACCGACACCGAAGGCCAATTGACTCCAGATGTCAGCAAGTCGGAAATCGACTGTCGGTTCCGTTCATCGTGCGCAAATTCACAAATATGGCGCGCTACAACCGGGCCCACGTCGTCGACACCTTCCAACACGTCAGCGGGTGCTGCGAGCAGTTCATCGAGGGAGAGGAAGTGCTGGGCTAACGCTCGTGCAGTGGCCTCCCCCACCTCGCGAATACCCAATGCATAGATGAAGCGGGGCAGGCTGGTAGTTTTCGCTTTTTCGATTGATGCCAATAGATTCTCACTGGATTTATCGCCCATTCGGTCTAGCGCTGCCAATTGCGCTTTCGTGAGCCTGAAAACATCGGCAACGCTGGACACCAGCACATCGTCGACCAACTGGTCTATCAGCTTGTCTCCGAGCCCCTCAATGTCCATCGCCTTTCGAGACGAAAAATGCCGAATTACCGCTTTCAACTGGGCGGCACAGGACATGCCTCCTACGCAGCGCATCACCGCCTCACCCTCTATTCGAACGACATTCGATCCACAATCTGGGCAACGATCAGGAAAGTCGATGGCACGGCGTGCTGCGGTCGAAGAACCGACACTCTCGGCCACCGAAACGATCTGCGGTATGACATCACCCGCCCTGCGAACAACCACAGTGTCGCCGACTTGCACTCCCAAGCGCGCAATTTCGTCCGCGTTGTGTAGTGTGGCGTTACTAACGGTCACGCCACCCACGAATACCGGCTCCAATCTAGCGACAGGCGTGATCGCTCCGGTCCGGCCCACCTGAAAATCGACTCCCAGAAGCTGGGTGCTGACTTCTTGGGCCGGAAATTTACGGGCGATTGCCCAACGCGGCGCGCGCGAAACAAAGCCCAACCGTTCTTGCTCTGCCAGCCCGTTGACCTTAAAAACAATGCCATCGATGTCGAACGGCAAGGCATCGCGCTGCGCCGCGAGAGACTGGTAATAGCGCTCGCAAGCATCTATCCCCTCTACCGTCTGCATATAGTCAGAAATGGGCAGGCCAAAGTCGCCGAGGGTTTGCAATATTGCATCATGGGAAGCAGGCAACTCGCCTTCCAC
>JACETJ010000044.1 GCA_013911345.1 Congregibacter sp. | reverse complement strand
CAACGTATCAACTGAGCGCGGAATTTCTGAGAGTTTTCTCTCCCTCGGCTGAGGTGAGAGGCCACGGCCCCGGTCAGGAAGTGCTGCAAACTGGGAAGTCATCGGTCTGCATAGCGCGTATCGAGCCCGTGGGGCATTACGCAGTACAGATCGCCTTTGACGACGGACACGACTCCGGTCTCTATAGCTGGCGTTACCTGAGAGATCTGGCCGAACGCCAGGATCATTACTGGCAGCAGTATCTGCAGCAACTCTCAGCAGCGGGCAAATCCCGCGACCCCGAAGTGCAGGTTCTGCATTTCGACCCCTGATTCGACCCCCTCCCTTCCCCCTGAACACAATCCCTGCGCTCAGGTACACTTGCCGGCCCGCCGGCAGAAGGCCGGCGCGACGACGGAACGCGACACATGAATGACGAGGCCACCGGGCGCGCAGATCGCGACGAGGACACTACTGATTTTGGCTTCACCCAAGTCGATCGGGATGCCAAGGCCGGTATGGTGCGTGGCGTTTTTGACTCGGTAGCCAGCCGCTACGACTTGATGAACGATTTGATGTCCGGGGGCGTTCATCGTCTGTGGAAGCGATTCACTATTGAACTCAGCGCGGCCCGCCCCGGGCAGACCATACTCGATATTGCTGGAGGTACTGGCGACCTCGCTGCCCGATTCTCTCGGCTGGTGGGGCCTGAGGGACAGGTCATCCTCGCCGACATCAACGCCGCCATGCTGGAGGTCGGCCGCGACCGACTCATTGACAAAGGCGCGACAGGCAATATCGAGGTCGTTCAGGCCGACGCACAGGCGCTGCCCTTTGAAGACAACAGCGTTGACTGCATCACCATTGCTTTTGGCCTCAGGAACGTGACGGATAAAGACATGGCGCTTCGCTCAATGCTGCGCGTGCTGCGCCCCGGTGGTCGTCTGCTGGTTCTGGAGTTTTCCAAGCCGACCTCGCCGCTACTGGGCAAAGCCTATGATCAGTACTCCTTTCAGATACTGCCGGCGATGGGCCGTTTGATTGCCCAGGACGCGGAGAGTTACCGCTATCTCGCAGAGTCGATCCGCAAGCACCCCGACCAGGACACGCTGCTGGGGATGATGGAAGATGCTGGATTCGCTGAGTGCCGCTATCACAACATGACAGGCGGTATTGTTGCGGTGCACCAAGGGTTCAAGCCGTGACACAACACGACCCAGCGGTGCTCAGCGGCGCGCTGGCGGCCGCCGAAAGCGCCCTGAATCAAGCCATCGCTTTGGCGCCGCACTCGCATCAAGAGTTAAATACGCTCAGCGGTACGCTACTGGGTGTCGAGATCACCTCCCTGGATCTCACGCTGTATATCGAATTGGTGACGGGAACCGAACTTCGCCTGATGTCCCACTGCGAGCGGGAGCCCAATGCCTTTGTAAGCGGCACACTCGAAGATTTTGGGGCGCTGGCGACGTCAGATGATCCGGCAGCCACGCTGATCAACAGCGGTATCGAGCTTCAGGGCAGCAGCGCCAGCCTCATCACGCTGCAGCAGGTGATCTCCCGCATGGAAATTGACTGGGAGGCGCCATTGGTGGATCTGCTCGGTGATGTGATGGGCCACCAAATCGCCGAGGGGCTGCGCAGATTTTTCCGCTGGGGCGAGGGCGCGCGCGCCAGCCTCAAACGGCAGGTGTCCGAGTACATTCTGGAAGAAGGACGCCTGACCCCACCGAAAGCCGAGCTTGAGCATTTTTATGACGCGGTGCAGTCCGTTGCCATGCGCGTAGAGCGCGCCCAAAGCCGGATCGAGAAGCTACTGGCAAAAGCCACCACACGCGGGACATCACAATGAGCCGCGTGATCGCCCTTTACCGAGCCGTGGCGCGGTATCGACTGGACCAATTGCTACCCGAGAAACAGCGCCCAAGACTGTTCTCATTACTCTTGAAAGTCTTTCCAGTCCTATCGGTGCCTGTGACTACTCCACGGGGCGAACGTCTCCGGCGGGCATTGGAAGATCTGGGACCCGTATTCATCAAGTTCGGTCAGCTACTCTCGACCCGAAGAGACCTTTTACCTCACGACATCGCGGATGAACTGGCTTTACTGCAGGATCAGGTGCCGCCTTTTCCCGCAAAAGAAGCCATACAACGTATTGAAGCAGCACTGGGTAAACCGTTGAGCGACTGCTTCGCCGAATTCGACGCCAACCCGCTGGCAGCAGCGTCGGTAGCACAGGTACATGGTGCACGCTTGCCCGATGGCAGCGATGTGGTGGTCAAGGTGCTGAGACCGGGCATAGAAAAAACCATTGATCAGGATCTGCGATTGCTCCGGCATGTCGCACGGCTGCTGGCCCGATGGTCACACAGCGGTCGACGCCTCAGGCCTGTCGAAGTCGTGGCTGAATACGACCGCATCATTCATGGCGAACTGGACCTGCAGCGCGAAGCGGCCAACGCTTCGCAGCTCAGGCGGCATTTCAAGGCCGGCGACCTGGTCTACGTACCCGAGGTGCACTGGCCCCTGACCTGTGAACAGGTGATGGTCAGTGAGCGGATTTACGGCGTGCCGGTCAGCGATATCGAGACGCTTCAAAACAAGCAGGTCGATATCAAGCTACTGGCCGAGCGGGGCGTGGAGATTTTCTTCACTCAGGTATTTCGCGACAGCTTTTTCCACGCCGACATGCACCCGGGCAACATCTTCGTCGACTGCACCAAACCTGATGATCCGCGCTACATGGCGGTCGACTGTGCGATTGTTGGTCAGATAGACGAGCAGGATTTGTATTACCTCGCGCGCAATCTGCTGGCCATTTTCCAGCAGGACTACCGACTCTGCGCCAAACTGCACGTCGAGTGTGGCTGGGTACCCCCAGATACCTCAATCGCCGAATTCGAGTCCGCTCTGAGAACACTGTGCGAACCAGTTTTCGAGCGGCCACTATCCGACATTTCCTTTGGGCACATGCTGGTCACGCTGTTCCGAACGGCGGGGCAGTTCGATATGCAGGTGCAGCCTCAGTTGGTGCTACTGCAGAAAACCCTGCTGAACATCGAGGGCCTTGGACGCGAGCTTTATCCAGAACTGAACCTGTGGGACACCGCGAAGCCGTTTCTGGAGCAATGGATTGCTGATCGCTACTCGCTTCAAAACGTAGGCCAGCGGCTGCAACAGGACGCGCCAGCGCTGCTGGAGACCCTGCCCCTACTCCCTGATCTGATACTCAACCGCCTTCGGCAGACGCCCCCCGTCAAACCCCCAAAAACCACCACATCAAACTGGATTTTGCCTCTCGCATCGCTGGGGGCTCTGGCACTGGGTATTGGCATTGCCGGTGCGAGCGGCACCGGATGGTTGGTAGTGGGGTCCGGGTGCCTGTTAGCGGCTCTCTTCCTCGGTAACCGGTAACAGCCGTAATACGGCTCTGGCATACTGTTGCAATGACAGAAGCTTCAACAACCACCCCCGCCACCCTCTCCCCCCATTGGAATGAGCAGGGACTCATTCCAGTAATTGCCCAAGAGGCCGATACCGGCGAAGTCCTGATGCTGGCATGGATGAACGCCGAGGCACTGGAGCTGACCCTTACCGGCGGTGAAGTCGTGTACTGGTCGCGCTCCCGACAGGCGCTGTGGCGCAAAGGCGCCACCTCTGGCAATACCCAGGCTCTCGTGGGGGCACGCCTGGACTGCGACGGCGACACGCTGCTGTTGCAAGTAAAGCAGCATGGCGCGGGCGCCTGCCACACAGGACGTCGCACCTGCTTTTTCTACCGACCCAGTGACGGCACATGGCAGTTAAGCGAGGACGACTGAATGGACGACTTACTGACGGCACTGGATAAAGTGCTGGCGGAACGCAAGAATGCGTCCCCCGACAGTTCCTATGTCGCCTCGCTCAACGCCGAGGGGCTCAACAAGATCCTCGAGAAAGTCGGCGAAGAAGCAACAGAGGTCATTCTCGCCGCGAAAGACGCTTCAGAAAGTGGCGATTCAGAGGCCCTGGTGAACGAAGTGGCCGACCTCTGGTTTCATACAATGGTCATGCTCGCGCATCTCGAACTCGATCACACCGACGTGCTCAAAGTGCTCGATGCACGCATGGGGCTGTCGGGATTGGCAGAAAAAGCCGCCCGAAAAGGCCATAATGCGGCTTCGGAAGACGCTTCACTATAAGGAGAGCGACTATGGGTCTAGGTGGAATCAGCATCTGGCAGCTCCTGATTATTCTCGCCATTATCGTCATGGTGTTTGGCACATCTCGGTTACGGAACCTGGGTGGCGATTTGGGCAGTGCTATCAAAGGCTTTCGCAACAGCATGAGCAAAGACGAGAGCGACAGCGGCGAGAGCAATCCCGCGTCGCGAGAAGAGAGCGACTCCGACAAACCGGCAACATAATCGGAGCAGTTCACAGTGTTTGATATCGGCTTTGCCGAGCTTTTGCTGATAGGCGTCGTAGGCCTGTTAGTCGTAGGGCCCGAGCAGTTGCCCGGTGCCGTGCGTACCGTGCTGGCGTGGGTCAATCGTTTTCGCCGCAGCTTTGACCAAATCCGCACCGAGGTCCGGCGCGAGCTCCACAACGACGAAGTCTTGCAGAAGCTCAAGGAGGAGTCGGAACAACTTGAGCGGCAGGTGCACGACACCACCCGGTCGGTGGAACGTGAGATTGAGTCACTCAGCAGCGAGGCCAGAGAATCGTTGCAACCCGCCTCGCCCAAGACTGACCAGTTGTCTTCGGCCACTGCAGCCGCGTCGACCGAAGCTGACGCAGCGCAGGACGACAACCGCTCCCCGCCAAAGACCGCATGACCGAGCAGACCCAACACGACGACCCCCCCATGTCACTGGTGGCGCATCTAACAGAGCTGCGCGACCGGCTTTTGCGGGCGGTTCTCGCGATTCTCGTTGGGTTTATCGTCCTGTTCCCGTTTGCCAACGAGATCTACGGCTTTGTCTCGGCCCCGCTTCGAGACCTTATGCCGGAGGGCTCGACCATGATCGCCACCGGCGTTGCGTCACCCTTTCTCACCCCTTTCAAGCTCACTCTGGTGCTGGCCATTTTTATGGCGATACCCGTCATTCTTTACCAGATCTGGGGATTCATAGCGCCGGGGCTTTATAAGAAGGAAAAGCGTATCGCGGTGCCGTTACTCGCTTCCAGCGTGCTGCTGTTCTACGCGGGCGCGGCCTTCGCCTACTTCGTGGTGTTCCCGCTCATTTTTGCGTTCTTCACTAGTGTGGGGCCAGAGAACGTGCAGGTGATGACAGATATCAACAGCTATCTCGATTTTGTACTCAAGCTGTTTCTGGCTTTCGGTATCGCGTTCGAGATGCCTATCGCCGCAGTCATTCTGATCTGGACCGGAGTCACGAGTCCCGATGCCCTCGCCAAAAAGCGCCCCTACATCATCGTAGGCTGCTTTATTTTTGGCATGCTGCTCACGCCACCCGATGTGATCTCCCAGTCGTTGCTGGCGATTCCCATGTGGCTGCTCTTTGAGCTCGGCGTGTTTTTCGGCAGACTACTCGAACCCAAAACCCAGACGGCGAACTCGCCGGCGGAGGATTGAGCATGCGATGGCAGGAGAAAAGTCTAAAGGTGCTGATGGCGGTGCTGCTGGGACTAGTCGCATCCGTCGCGACTTGGGCGAGCGTCGATACCGACAAGTCGGTCATTGCGGCCAGCGCAAAGATGGAGGAAGAGCGTGAGCTAACCGCCGCTGAGTTGCTGGCGCGCTCTCAGGAACTCAATGAGACGTATGAGGCGACCGTGCTGTCGGCATTTCAGCCGGGGCAAGCGCAAACGCCCCAGCAGGCACTGGTAGCGCTATACAGCGCTTTTCGAGTGGGCGATCCGGAGAGTGCGGCGCTCTACCTCGATCTGCGCTACCTACCCGAGTCACTCGAAGAGGTCTCTCCGGTCAATGTGGCCCGGGGCCTGCTGTTTGTATTCGCACAGCAAAATGTTCTCGACCTTAGCCGAATCAGCAGCGATCCCATGGGCACTCTCGATGACGGCCTGCCCGCCGATCTTGAGCAGTTCGGAGCGGTCAGTCTGTCAGAAGAGGTCATACCCGTTTATCTGCGGCGCATTCAGGATACCGATGGCTCCATGGTCTGGCGCGTCGCCAATGAGTCCGTGGTGCGCATCCCCGACATGTGGGATGAGCTGGGCTATAGCGACTTCAACGTTTGGCTGTCTCAATTGCTGCCCGAGTTCTACATTCTGGGCATGGGGAACTTCCAGGTCGCCATACTGCTTTTCACTGTCATCGCAGGCTGGCTCGTCACTGGGTGGATAAGCCTGGCAATCGCGAGATTGGGGGGGCGCTTTACCAATCCCTGGCAGCATGCGCTCAGTCGATTCCTTCGCGTGCCGCTCAGATTGATTTTGTATGTGCTGTTGATCCGAGTCGTGATCGCCAATCTGGGCCTGTCGGTGATTGCCAAGGCCTATCTGCATTCTTCGCCACTCGAATATCTTGTGGCAGTCATCCTTGCCTTCGGGCTGCTGAATCTTTATCGCGACTTCAAGATCCGCCAGCTCGAACTGCAGGGCGATATCGAATACGTCGCGCTGATCAAGCCAGTGGTGGTTATCGTGCGCATTGTGATTGCGACCACCGCCGCACTCATGTGGGCGGACCAGGCCGGGTTTAACGTCTCCACCCTGATAGCCGGCCTGGGGGTTGGGTCGCTGGCTGTCGCGTTGGCGGCACAGAAAACGCTGGAGAATGTCATCGGCGCCATCACGCTCTACACCGCGCGCCCGATTCGCCCGGGCGACTGGTGTCGATTTGGCAATATCAAAGGCTCTGTAGAAGAAATCGGTCTGCGATCGGTCACGCTACGCACTCAGAATCGCACGCTGGTCACAGTCCCCAATTCAATGTTTTCTTCCGCCGACATCGAAAACTATTCCGTTCGCGATCGCATCCGGTTTTTCAAGCTGCTTGAATTACAGATGCCCACACCCGATCAACTCAGGGCGATTCTGGGAGAATTCCGCGGCCTCTTTGCGGCCCACCCCATGGTGCGACAGGACACGATCAGCATTCGACTGGCTGACATCGAGGCCGCCACCGCAGTCATCCGAATGGATGCCGGTATCATGACGCGCGATTATCAGGAATATCTCGCAGTAGCTGAGGACCTCAATCTGCGTGTGATTGAGATCGTTCACCAGAACGGCGCGATATTCTCCGGGCCAGGACAGGTCCTTCAGATTCGCGATTTTCAGCAAGCGGGTGATGACAAGCTCGAGGAAGTTCAGGCCAAGCTGGAGGTATGGCGTCAGGGAGACGGGCTGCCCTTCCCGGATTTATCTGACGAAGAAAAGCAGCGGCTCAAGAGCACACTCGAGTACCCAAATAAAAGCTGACGCGGCCACACCAGTTTTGCGGGCCAAGGCTAGAGAGACAGCTCCCACTGTAGCCTAAGCCGGTTCCGGGTCGCGTTGTCGCCGAAATCCTCGAAGTCCAGCCAAGAGTAATCCAGCGTCAGCTTGTTACGATGGCCATTGAAAAACCAATTGAGCCCGAGGGTTCGTTCTTTTTCGGTGTTGCCTGAAAGGCTTCGGTCAGGATCGACAATAGAGAGGCGCCCCGCCACCTCAAGCTGTCGCGGCCACGCCTCCCACCATTCGCTGACGAAGCTACCGAGCTGTATGTAGCCCCCGTCCATCTTCCGGGCTTGGCCAGACAAACGGTCGCGAACACGCTTGCTGTGGAACTCCTGTTGCCAACTGATACCCCGCCAGTGCGCGGCCGTTTCAAAGAGGAACTGAGTGAGATCGTTGTCTCCCGTATTGATCCCGGGGAGCTGATCACCGCCGTCACTGGAGAACCGGCTGTAAGGCGTTCTCCCGTCCACCACGGCAACCGCGACCGAGGTAAGCAGCTTTTCGCGTCGCTTAAGATCACTTTGACTAAACGGCAGTGGCTCACCCTGCGGGTTCCACTGGTAGCGCGCGAGCCAGAGTCCACTATCTGAGCGCCACCCTCCCCCGCGGCCCTCGCCGGAGAGATACTCCAGCCACCAATAGCTGTCGGCCCGGGTGCCGTTGGCAAACCGGCCATTCAAACCCACACCCGCTTGGCGATCGATCGCAAACCAGTAATTGGAGATCGATCGCTCGGTCATCTGTTGCTTGCCCGAGGAATCTATCCGCTCGCGGTTGTACTCTGACTTCCACTGCCCCACACGCAGAAACAGTTGATCGCCCAGCTTCAGCGTTGCACGAAGGTCGAGCAGGTAACCGCTGGGCTGGTCATACTCGAAATACACATCGAGCCAGTCAGCGGCAAGCGGCCCACCTCCCTTCAGGCGGCCGCGGTTCAAATCCAGCTCCGAGTCCCGTTCGAGAAGTAAATCGGCAGCGCTGGGGTTTTGCCCGGGGTAGTCATCGAACCGGGTTTGTAAACGGAGTCCAATCCAGAGGTTGGTGGGGCCCTCCGGATCGTAAGTCAGACCTTTTTTGCCGTAGTACCAAGACTCCCCCGAGGCGTCGTCATCCAACACCGCATCGGTATCCGGCTCAACCGTCTCTGCCTGCAGAGATTCAGCCGATGCGCTGATAACCGGCGACAGCGATACCAGCCCCGCCAGTAACCAGCGAGCTCTGTGGGTAGGCTTTTTCGGTGGGCGAGGAGATGCGCCTGCCGTCCGGGCCGCCAAATGCTGCGATGTCTTAAACAGGAACATGGTGGGGGCAGGACTATGACGT
>JACETJ010000043.1 GCA_013911345.1 Congregibacter sp. | reverse complement strand
GATAACTTTCATGATTGCCGCCTCACTGTGAGGCGCCCAGAGTAGGGGGCGACGCCGTCTGTCTCAAGTGCCCCCTTGGGGGTAGTCATCGACGCTGTTTCAGGCCCATTGGCCGACGCACTGTGCGAATTGCCCAGTGCGTCCGATTGCGTCAGGGTGAGGCGGGCATTGCGCCTGGAGGGAAGCCTGCCAACACCCGCATTGCAGCGCTGTCGAGTGCAGCTTGGTCCCGGATGGTCTCGTCTTTCAGCTTTGACTGCGTCACGCTGCGCCAGACCGAAGCGTTCTCCTCAGGATCGATCATATCGATGATGAAGGTGCCCTGAGTGTATTCCGTGACGCGGACGTCTGTCTGATTCATGCAGTTGTAGCAGTTGTACATCGCGTAGCGGTTGTAGCGGCTGTAGCCCACCGAGGCCCCGTAGGAGGGATTGTTGTAGGTCTTCACATCGGTCTTTTCCATGAGATTCAGATGCCAGCTCAGCAGCAGGTCGGCGTCCGCAGTTTTTTCAACGAACACGAAGCCTTTTGCTTCAAGAGCGCCTTGCAACGCCGCATCAATCCGGTCTCTCTGAAAGTCGGTGAGTTCGGTCGGGTTGTTGCCGGTCACCTCGCCACTCATGGCGTAAAAGCCAATGGTCTTGGGTTGACTGAAATTGTAGTCAGGGGCGAAGTCCACCGCGGGCTCCGGTGGTTTGGTGGCACAAGCGGCCAGTGCTAGGGCGACGAGTGCGGCGACGGTGAGTCGGATCAGCTTCACAACTTTCTCCACTAATTGATTTGAATGCTTGCGGTAATGTAGCAGGGTTGGCGGAGCATCGCAGTGCCAAGGATGACGCGTTGCGCACCGTGCGGGAAGATGCTGGCAAGTCTTGCTGGTCTCTAAACCACCTGCGCCTATTTGGAGCTGAGGTAGGTTTAGCCCTGCTGCTGTCTGATACTTGAGAAACCTTGCCCGTTATTGGACGCATTTGGGGCACACTGAGACAAGGTGGCCTGAACGTTTGCAATGTGCTCTCGAATGAGCGCGGTCTGATCGTTGAGTAGCTGGTCTCGCTCCGCCATCCAAGCTCGATACCCAGGGCTCAACGTGGCTGACACCGGTGCCTCGAGGTTTCTGGCAGGGGTCATTAGCAGTTCAGTCCTCTGGCGCAGCTGCACCAGCCAAGGTTGGACGACACCGACAAAAAAGCGCGTCACCACCTGCTCCAATGCTCTTGAGCGATCCGTAGCGTTGCCGTAGGGGCACAGTGGTGCCGAGGCCTGAACACTGGCTAGCAGTGTGTTGGCGCGCTCCAGTTCACGGGATACCAGTGAATGCGCTGCCAGTAACGCACCGCCGTCACCCGCGCGTAGGTCGCTGAGCAGCAGTTCGAACTCGCGATTACTGGCTTGCCAGTCTCCGCCCAGCCACCCCTGGGTCCGTTCTGCAAGCCGGTTGAGCGACTGAGCAATTCCACTGTTGGTATCAGTGGGGTAGTTGCCCAACGTTGTCGGTCGCTCCCAGAACAGCCGCCATTCGGGGCCCATGAATAGCGCTTGGGCAATGGAATGGGAGAGCAAAGCCTGCCGCTCAACGCTGACGTCCGCCAGTGTGTCCGCCAATTCACTATCGCCCCGCTGGCGAAGCAAGCTGATGCAATCGGGCGCCAGATCCATGAACTCAAGATCCAGTAACAGGCGCTGAGAGGGTGATGCTGTGCGCCCTAACTGGGTGTTTCGACGCCCCAGATTGACCTGTAGCTCGCATCCAGAGAGTGATAGAAAGTCAATTAAATCAATTTGATTTGAGGCGGGCGGCGCGGTGGCTTGCTCCCGGGGAAGATCAAATCGATTCGCGTCATGGGGTGCGCCGGGAGTTAGCTCGACGCCTGTTGCGGTCGACAGGCGGAGCAGGTACTCATCGAGATAAGCGGGACCGGTGTCGGTATCACTGCACCCTGTGAATAACAGGAGGCAAACCAACCACCCTGAGCGCGGCGTCACCCCGCCAAAGCCGCTTTGGCCTCGCCGCGCCATCGATGCAGATGCGTCAGGGATTCGTCAGGGGTCAGTCGGGCTCCCCATTTTGCGAAATCAATCGCCGCAAGCAGATCAATATCGGCAAAAGAAAAACACTCTCCCGCGAGGAACTTACTGTCCGAAAGTGCTTCGTTAATGATTTCCAGGCCTGTTATTAGACGAGCGCGCCCGCGCTCGACCAGCTCCGGTAGCTGGGCGACGTTGACCGGCCCCGGTAGCGCGCGATCAACGTAGCTGGGGTGTCCGTTGCGAAACGCATCGGCAATGGCAGCAAAAATGTCGCTGTAGAGACGATGGTTCCAGTTCAGGACACGCGCCCGCTCCTCTGGTGTTCGACCGAGCAGAGGTTTGTCGGGGTACTGCGACTCCAGATAATGCGCAATAGCAATCACCGAGCACAGGACTGTGCCATCGTCGAGCACGAGTGCGGGCACCGTGGCTTCCGGGGCAATCGCCCGGTAGGCCTCGCCGAGCTGCTCCTCGGCTCCGAGGTCGATCTGGACCGTATCGAGCGCAATACCCTTGTACTGCATGAACATCCCCAATCGGGCGGGGTTGGGGGCGGCATCAAATGTATAGAGCTTCATGACACGTCATCTCCGGTGTGGGCATGCAGTATAGCGGCGAGCAGGGGGCGTATTGCTGTGTTTTCGATCGTTTTCGCAACCGCTATACTCCGCCCCCCACCGACAGGAGTTAGCACCATGCGTTTGTTCTTTATCCTTTTGCTGGCGCCGATGGCGGCAGTCGCACTTGACCTGACTGACCAGCAGCGGGCAGATATTGAGGCGCGGATCCAGCCCTTCTCAGCCATCTGCGTGCAGGGAGAAACCTGCGGTGGTGGCAGCGATGCCATGGCTACCAGCGCCGGTCGCTCTGGGGAGGATGTCTACAATGCAGCGTGCATGGCATGCCACTCAGCCGGCATTGCGGGTGCACCTAAGGTGGGTGACCAGGTTGCCTGGGCCGGCCGCATCAATAAGGGCATGGATGCGCTGTATGACAGCGGCATTAATGGCATCGCCGGTTCGGGCATGATCGCCCGCGGGGGCTGCGCCGATTGCTCTGACGATGAGATCCGACTCGCTGTCGATTTCATGGTGGACGGCAGCCGCTGAAGTCACCCGGCGCCAACTCCGGTTGGTGCCTCACGAAAAGACAGCGCGGTGTTGATGTGTGACATCGACACCCGTTCCTCTCCCGTTATATCAGCCAGAGTTCGCGCAACACGCAGCCTGCGGTGGGCACTTCTCGCCGATAAGCTCAGCGCGGTCAGCGTCTTGAGAAGTTCCTCTCGCGTTGTGTCAGTTAAGGCACACGCCTCGACAATGTCATCCCCGGCAAGATCACGATTCAGGCAATGCTGACGGAGCAGTTGCCGGTCTCGGGTGGCGGCGACGCGCTCTCTTAAGTGGGCAGAGGTGTTGCCCGGGGACGCCGCGCTTAATAGCGCTTCGGCTGACGGTTTGTTCAGCTTTACGTGCAGATCAATACGGTCCATCAAGGGGCCCGAGGCGCCCTGACGATAGCGTCGGATCATGTCGGGTGAGCAGCGGCAGCTGCCGTCCTCATTGCCAGCAAGCCCACAGGGGCAAGGGTTCATGGCGGCTACCAGCTGAAATCGGGCGGGGTAGCGATGTTGATGTTCGGCACGGGTGACGGTGATCTCGCCACTCTCCAGCGGCTGCCTGAGTTGGTTCAGCACCGCGCGCGGGAACTCGGTGAGTTCATCGAGAAACAGCACGCCGCCGTGTGCCATGGAGATCTCGCCCGGAAGCGCTCTGGCCGTGCCGCCGATCAATGCTGCAACACTGCTCGAGTGATGGGGCGCTCTGAAGGTAGGCCCATTCACGCGCGATAGCCCTACAAGGTCACGAATCAGCCAAACCTCTTGCTGCGCGGCGGCTTCGAGAGGTGGCAACAGCCCGGGTAGAATCGATGCCGCTAGGGTTTTGCCCACGCCCGGTGAGCCGCTCATCAGCAAATGGTGGCCGCCTGCTGCCGCCAGCTCCAGCGCGCGATACAGCAGTGGTTGTCCGCGAATCTGTGACAGATCCGGATAGTCACAGGTCTCTGCGGAGCAGGCAGACAGAGGGGTCACAAACTGGGGGTCAGCGGCTTTCAGTGCTGCGCAAAGGGAGAGCAGGTCGGGTGTTGCGATAAGCCGACACCCTTTGACGTTGGCCAACTGAGGCGAGCTCTCCAGCGCAAGACAGAGCGTGTTACCTGCCCGGGCGGCAGCAATCACTGCTGCTAATGCACCTCGGCTGGGTTTGAGGCAGCCGTCGAGACCCAATTCCCCGATGAATTCTCTGCCTTCGATCGCACTCCGTGGCAATTGCTGGGAGGCCACCAATAGTCCCACAGCGATAGGCAGATCGAACCGTGTGCTGGGTGTGACGCGCTCAGCGGGGGTCAGGTTGACGGTGATATTGAAGTCTGGCCATTTCAGATGAGAACTGATGAGGGCCGCACGCACCCGGCTACGGATCTCTCTTGAGCTACTATCTCCCAGGCCAACGACCTGAAAGGCGGGCAACCCAGCACTAAGGTGAACTTCAACGGTCACGGATGGTGCGTCGAGACCTGTCTGACCGCGGGTGCTAATCAATGATAGGTGCATGGATCATCCTTGATCTCTTGCGGCTTTCGTATTTTTTTGGCCTCGCCGGGTGGCTTTTGTTGCCCCGCCGGAGCCGGACCGCGGCTGATCTCTCCTCTGGGTTACTGATCTGCCTGCTGATCGGATGCCGACAGCGCTTCGTCAAGGGCGGCGATTTGCGCTTCCAGCGCCTCCAGTCGTTCGCGCGTGCGTTTCAGCACAGCTGCCTGAGCATCAAACTCTTCTCGGCTGACTACATCAAGACGCGTCAACGCAGACTGCAACAGACTCTTGGCGTTGCGGTCAATCTGCTCAAACACTGGATCATCAGCGCGGGTCAGTCGCTCGAAAAGCGAGCGGGTGTCGCGCTGTGCTGACTCCTCGTTTGTCATGAACTACTCCGACCGGCTCAAGATGACTCCAGCGCCAATGTAGCGCACTCCAATGTGGCCTGACAGACCACATCCCGCCAAAAGTGGTGCGCAGCGTGCACTCGTTTGGTGCGGATGAAGCGCTGGTGTAGCCCTCTTTCTCGCTGCGGGGACGCCGCGAATATCACTTAAATTATTGATTCTTATCGTTTTTATAAGAATTGGCCCACTCATCGCTATCACGTGTGTGGGGGCAGGTGGTAACCGGCTCCGACCGGGTACGACCCAACATGACATCGAAACACAACATTTCGCTATGCAGGAGACACCGAATGAAGGTTTTGAAATATGCACTTCCCGCGCTCGCCATTGCAGGCAGCACCAGTTTTATCGCCCCCGTGGCGCAAGCGGCTGAAGTCAGTGGCAACGTAGCGCTGGTAACGGATTATAGATTCCGCGGTATTTCCCAGTCTGACAGCAAGGCATCGATCCAGGGTGGATTCGACATCGCTTTCGACTCAGGTTTTTACCTGGGCACTTGGGGCGCCGCGGTCGACTTTGATTGCTCGGTAGACCCGGTTAATTCTTGCGGTGGCGCAAACGGGGGCCTTGAACTCGATTACTACGGTGGCTACTCGCACTCCTTTGCCGGCGGTCTCGGCATCGATGTGGGCTACATCTACTACGACTACCCCCAGGACGAGGGCGTACTTGGTGATTATGAAGAAGTGTACGGCAACGTCAGCTTTGGCGGCTTCTCAGCCGGATTTGCCTTCTCGGACGAGTATTGGTTCGAGACTGGCGAGATCTTGTATCTCAACGCGGGCTACAGCTTGACGCTTCCGGGCGACTGGGGTTTGGGTTTCCTCGTTGGACAAGTGGATTACGACGAAGTCAGCTACACACTGACTGATAAGCACGTCCACTGGGCGGTGTCTTTGAGCAAGTCTTGGCAGGGCATCGACTGGAGCCTGACTTACGAGGATACCGATCTGAGTGAGGAAGACTGCTACGGCTACGACTGGTGTGATGCCACAGTCATCTTTGGAATGGCTAAGAGCCTGTAACGCAAATGCCGCCCACAGGGGCGGCTCTTATCGGAGGTTGCCATGAAATTGGTTACTGCAGTGATTAAGCCATTCAAGCTGGATGATGTGCGTGAGGCGCTGTCCACGATTGGCGTTCAGGGAATTACGGTGAGCGAGGTCAAGGGCTTCGGTCGCCAGAAGGGACACACCGAGCTGTATCGCGGCGCGGAGTACGTCGTGGATTTCCTACCCAAGGTCAAAATCGATATTGCCATCGCAGATGGCATGGTCGATCAGACCATCGAGGCCATTTCTAAGGCCGCACAAACCGGCAAGATCGGGGACGGCAAAATTTTTGTCTCATCCCTCGAGCATGTCACCCGCATCCGAACCGGCGAGACCGGCGAAGAAGCGCTGTAATTCTGAGCCTTGGAGAACATTCTCATGGAATACGATATTTTTCAGTTGCAATACGCACTGGACACTTTCTACTTCCTCGTCTGTGGTGCGCTGGTCATGTGGATGGCCGCGGGATTCGCCATGCTCGAGGCAGGATTGGTCCGGTCGAAGAACACGGTCGAGATTCTGACCAAAAACGTCACGCTGTTTGCGGTGGCTTGCATCATGTACATGGTGGTGGGTTACAGCATCATGTACGGCGGCGACATTTTCCTCAGCACGATCACAGGGTCGGGTGCTGTTGAAGGCGGTGAGGAAAACGCGACCTACGCGCCCTCAGCGGACTTCTTCTTCCAGGTGGTCTTTGTTGCCACGGCGATGTCCATCGTTTCCGGTGCGGTCGCGGAGCGCATGAAGCTGTTTGCTTTCCTCGCCTTCGCAGTCGTTATGACCGGATTTATCTACCCGATGGAAGGTAGCTGGACCTGGGGCGGTAATCCCGTATTCGGCATGTACACGCTGGGTGACTTGGGCTTCCTCGATTTCGCCGGTAGCGGCATCGTGCACATGGCTGGCGCGGCAGCCGCTTTGGCGGGCGTCATCCTGGTCGGTGCTCGCAAGGGCAAGTACGGCCCGAATGGCGAAGTGAACGCCATTCCCGGTGCGAACCTGCCCCTGGCAACGCTGGGCACTTTCATCCTCTGGTTGGGATGGTTCGGCTTCAACGGCGGTTCGGTGCTGGCAACGGCATCAGTCGACTCAGCCAACGCGGTAGCGGTGGTCTTTATGAACACCAATCTCGCTGCAGCCGGTGGGTGCATTGGTGCACTGATCGTGGCCAAGCTACTGTTTGGCAAGGCCGATCTGACCATGGCGCTGAACGGCTGCTTAGCTGGCCTGGTGGCGATCACCGCGGGCCCGGATACACCGTCTGCGCTCCAAGCGACCATCTTCGGTGCGCTGGGCGGACTGCTGGTGGTCTTCTCTATCACCACCCTCGACAAGCTGAAGATCGACGATCCGGTTGGTGCGATTTCCGTACACGGCGTGGTGGGTCTGCTGGGTCTGTTGCTGGTGCCGGTTACCAATGACGGTGCGAGCTTCTCCGGTCAGATCATCGGTGCGCTGACAATCTTCGGCTGGGTCTTCGTCACCTCCTTCGTTGCATTCTTTGTCATCAAGATGGTGTTGGGCCTGCGGGTTTCCGAAGAAGAGGAGTACGAAGGCGCGGACCTCAGCGAATGCGGCATGGAGGCTTATCCCGAGTTCGCCAAGTAATTACCCTGTCCTCTCATGGCAGTTTGGGCCCTTCGGGGCCCTTTTTTTTGCCAGGTCCTTCAGGAAGCGGGCTTTATCTCTCGGAGAAATCATCACGCCTCGGCCGCCCCGGACTTTAATTGCGATTCTGTCGAGTGAGAGTGCCATGCTGGCAAGGGGGTTTCGGGTGGGTTCGGCCGCCTGTATGTCCGAGATTGCCACGGAGCGCCAGAAGGGCCCGCATCGGATAAAGAGGATATCGCGCTGCAGTTCGTAGTAGGTGTGAAGGAATATCCAGATGCTCAATACCCAAGCGCTTAGGAGCGCGGCGCCATCCCGCCAGTCATCTTCTTCGGCTGCAATCCAATCACCGGTTGCCACCGCCAATCCGCCGAACAGTAGCGCGGGGATCCACCAGTCAACTTTTGATTCGTAGCGCATAGCGTGCCTCCGGTATTCACTGCCGCCCAAGCATTGCGAAAAAGCACAGGGAGATCATAATACGACTTCTTCTAACTGGAACTCAGATATGAAACTGGTCACAGCGATTATTAAGCCCTTCAAGATGGATGATGTGCGCGCGGCACTCTCGGACATCGGCGTTCAGGGCGTTACGGTGACAGAGGTAAAGGGTTTTGGCCGGCAGCGGGGTCACACCGAGCTTTATCGCGGTGCAGAGTACGTGGTGGATTTTCTGCCCAAGCTGAAGTTGGAAATTGCCGCACCAGAGGACCAGGTTGAGGCGATTGTGGAAGCGATCATATCCTCAGCCAGCACTGGCAAGATTGGTGACGGTAAAATTTTCGTTGCGCCGCTTGAGCAGGTGGTGCGTATTCGCACGGGTGAAACCGGCGTCGAGGCAATCTGACGCCGCTGGGCCAACCCTGCCTAGCCCGCGAGCCGTTCGATGGCGTCGGGCAAATCGGACAGTGTTTGTACGACTCCAGAAGCGATTTCACTGACGCTGCCCTCGGGATTAAACCAAATGGCTTTTGCACCTGCCAGGATCGCGCCTGACACGTCGTTGTTGTGGCAGTCGCCGACATGAATGACCTGATCGG
>JACETJ010000042.1 GCA_013911345.1 Congregibacter sp. | reverse complement strand
GCAGACGGCGCCACAGGCTCAAACTTTTTTGGCCGCGGCCTAGAGGCGGGCTACCCCCCCGATCTGTGGTGTGTCGAGAAACCCGATGAGGTGCTGTGGCTGCATGGCGCCTTCCTTGAGGCGGGCGCTGACATCATTCTGACCAACAGCTTTGGCGCCAATGCACCCAGGCTGAAGCTTCACAAGGCCGAGCATCGCGTCACAGAACTCAATGCCGCCGCCGCGCAGCTGGCCCGTGAGGCTACCCGCCAGCATTTTGACGACACCGGCCGAAAAGCGGTCGTGGCAGGCTCAATGGGGCCAACGGGTGAGTTATTTGAACCCATGGGCACTCTGACTCATGCCGACACGGTGGGCTATTTTGCCGAGCAGGCGCAGGCGTTGGCTGAGGGCGGCGCTGAAGTCATTTGGATCGAGACCATGTCCTCGCTTGAAGAGGTAGCCGCCGCCGCAGAGGCTGCGCGCGCAACGGGCTTGCCCGTCTGCGCCACGCTGACCTTTGATACCGCGCGACGCTCGATGATGGGTGTCACCCCGGCAGATTACGCCCAGTTTGCAGCGGAGATTGGTCTGGACATGGCGGGCGCCAACTGCGGCGTGGGACCCGCTGAACTGATGGACTCCACTCAGGGGATGATCGCCGCCGGCATCGAAATACCGGTTGTTGCCAAAGGGAACTGCGGCATCCCCCAATATGTCGATGGCGCGATTCATTTCCACGGTAGCCCTGAGCTGATGGCGCAGTACGCCCTGTATGCCCGTGACGCGGGCGCCACCATTATCGGGGGCTGCTGCGGCACAACCCCTGAGCACATTGCAGCGATGGTCAACGCTCTGGACACCACTCCCCGGGGGGCACTGGATACCGAGGCCATGACCGCCGCACTCGGCATTCCTTGGGCGGCACTGGTTGAAACCGAAGCCAATAGCGGCGGTGAAAAGCGTCGAGGACGCCGCCGCAGGGGCTGATTAAGGGTTGTATTTGCGCCTTTTTGCTTCACAATTAATCGCCAGAAAAGTGGGGAGCTAAACGGCGAACAATGTGCTCAGCTTACTCGCTGAATAAAAATATTTTCCGAATAAAGCCACAGGGCGCGAAACCGCCCACCCGATAATCCGTGAGGGGACTCAGCATGAAGAAAAAACTTCTCAGCCAATCCATTTCGGCCGTTGTGGCCACGGCATTGGGTGCCAGCGTTGCACACGCGGCGCAGCTTGAGGAAGTGGTCGTAACCGCTACCAAACGTTCCGAAAGCGCTCAAGACATTCCGATGACCATTCAGACTCTCGGTGAGGAAACTCTCGACAATCTAGGTATCGGTAATTTCAAAGATTACATCCGCTACCTGGCCGGCGTAACTTCCGGTGGTCGCGGCCCCGGCAGAAATGAGGTTTTCATCCGCGGTGTCTCAGCCGGTAAAGGCGGTCTGAAAATCGCCGGTGCGGTTGGCCTGGAACCCAACGTGGCGATGTACCTCGACGAAGCGCCCATCTCGATGGGTGGCCGTAACATTGACCCCTACATGACCGATATGAATCGCGTTGAGGTACTGCCTGGGCCGCAGGGCACTCTATACGGCGCTAGCTCACAGGCGGGCACCGTCAGGCTCATCACTAATAAGCCCGAGTTCAACGAATTCAGCGCTGGATTTGATGTCTCTGTTTCTGAAACCAGCGACGCGGATGGCAGCAATGCCGTTGAGGCCTATGCCAACATCCCCATCATTGACGATACCTTGGCAGCGCGCATCGCGGTCTACAACGTCAAGGAAGGCGGGTATATCAACAATATCCGTGCCACCAAGCAAATTGGCCTGCAAAACCCGGGCTTCGGTGGCGTCGTGCCAGAAACGCGCGCGGTAGCCCGAAACGATCAGTTGGCAGAGGACAACTTCAACGATGCGACCTACGAGGGCTTCCGCGTAGGCGTGCGTTGGGCTCCTAATGACGACTGGGACCTCCAACTGCAGCACACCAGTCAAACCATCGAAACAGACGGTGTCTGGGACTTTGATCCGACGCTGGGGGACCTGAATTCAGTCTCATTCCAACCCGATACCGCCGAAGATGAATTTGATCTCACCACCTGGACGGTCGCAGGCAGGCTTGCCAGTCTGGACATCATCTACACCGGCTCGTATTTGGATCGACTGGTTGAAGGTATCTCAGACTATTCAGGCTATGCAGACGTAGGGCCCTACATCCCCTATTACATTTGTGAATATCCCGGCTACGCCAGCTGTGGAGAGCCGGCTTTTTATCTCGATCAGTACTACAACACAGAGCGCACTACCCACGAGTTCCGCCTGAACACCGACATGGACAGGCGCCTCCGGTTGCTGGTCGGCGTTTTCTACGACGACACCGAGAATATTGAGCGTGGCGACTGGACGTACCCGGCAACCATAGAGCAAGGTTTCGCGCCCAACGCTCCCATCCCGGGTGCAACATCGAGTAATCCGAATGCGCGGATCCCGGGTGTCGCGTTCTTCAATGACTTTACCCGCACCAAAGAGGAACTCTCTTTCTTCGGCGAACTTTACTTCGATATCACCGACTCGCTGACTGCAACAGTGGGTGCGCGGCGCTATGACATTGAGATTGGCTTGAATGGCAGTTCTAACTTTGCAAACCGCGACTGGGGTAGCGGAGACCTGAATTGGGGTCGTAACGTTGATGAGGTTCTGGAAGGCGCGAGCCCTGCGGACCTGAGCGACACCATCCTCAAGTTTAATCTGCAGTGGGATATCAACGACGACATTATGGTTTACGGAACATGGTCGGAGGGCTATCGCCCTGGCGGCTTTAACCGAAATGGCGGCTCCAGCAAAGTACCCGGCGTCGGACCGTTTGTTCCCGATTTTTATCAGTCAGACGAAGTCACCAATATGGAGTTCGGCTGGAAGATGTCGCTCCTGAACCAAGCGCTTCGTTTCAATGGGTCTATCTACAGGGTTGAATGGGAGGCCATGCAAATTGGCGTTCTCGACTTCGACATTTCTAACCTGACATTCATTGATAACGTATCGGATGCTGAGATTAACGGTGTGGAAATCGATGCGGCCTGGCTGCCCACCGATAACCTGAGCCTGTTTGCCAACCTGTCGTTTAACGATACCGAGCTCACAGACGTGCCAGCGAATATCGTCGGCCTTGAATCAGAGGGCAGCCCGCTAGCACTGGCACCAGAACTGCAGTACGTGCTTCGCGGTCGTTATGACTGGGCGCTTAGCGAGAGTAGCGGCGCATTTGCGCAGCTGGTTTATCAATATACGGACGACCAGATCAGCTCAATCGTCTCGGGCGCCTCTTTCACTATGGATAGCTACAGCACCGTGGATGCATCACTTGGGTACAGCCGAGACAATTGGACGATCACCCTGTTTGGAGAGAATCTTTCTGACGAACGCGCTGACCTGTTCATCAGCAACGAGGATGACATTGTCAAAACAACACCAAACCGGCCCCGTACATATGGCCTGAGGCTCAGTTACCGATACTAAGGTTCCTTGTGTTTTAGATATGGCATCAACACAGAAAGGCGTTCCCTATGGAACGCCTTTTTTTGTATCGTCGGTAAATTAGCCGCTAGTGCATGACATCACTGGGTAACGTCATGGAAGATTCTTCAGAAACGCTGATACAAGAAGCAAAGCTCAGCCTACAAGCAGGTGACGTGCCTGCCGCTCGCGCGCCGCTTCACGCCATTCTTGAGCGATATCCGGATCATCGAGAGGGCCTGTACTACTTGGCGGTCTGTGAGCGTCAGACTGGCGAATCAACGGCCGCCATTAAGGTGCTAGACAGGCTCCTAAGCAAACACCCGCAATATGGCAGGGCGTACCAAGAGTACGGCCACAATCTCGCGGCCAATAAAGATGCTGAAGGCGCAACTGTGGCTTTCGAGAAAGCGGTCAAACTCAACCCTGCACTGATGTCGAGCTGGCAGGCATTGCTGGGCCGGTATCGCTACCTGGGCAGCACCGACAAGGCTGAGGACGCAGGCAATCATATTCGATGGCTGGAAAGTATGCCGGTGGAACTGCGCACAGTAAGCAGTTTGCTGCATGAAAATAAATTGTATGTCGCCGAGCAGATTTGCAGGGCCTTCCTTAAGAAAGAACCCCATCACAGAGAAGCGATGCGGTTGCTGGCCGAGATCGGTAGCAAGCTGCAGATTCTCGACGATGCGGAATTTCTCCTGGAATCCTGTGTCGAGTTTTATCCCGACTATCATCGAGCGCGTCTCGATTACGTGCAGGTGCTCCACAAGCGCCAAAAATTCAACACGGCACTGGATCAAGCGCGTGAGCTGCACCACAGCGATCCACAGAACCTGCTGTATGAGGTCACACTAGCCGCCGAGCAGCAGGCCGTTGGCAACTTCGAGGAGGCCCTCTACATCTATGACCAGGTACTCGCGAAAAACGGGGACTTACCCAGGGTGTTGGTCGCGCAGGGTCATGCGCAAAAAACCAGCGGCCTCGCTTCAGACGCGGTCACCTCGTACCAGAGAGCGTATCGATGCCAGCCGGATTATGGTGACGCTTACTGGAGCCTCGCCAACCTCAAAACCTATCGATTCTCCGAGGAAGAAATTCAGCAGATGACTGCGCAAGAATCTTCCCCTGAGGTGGATTCGACAGACAGAATCCATCTCTGCTTCGCACTCGGCAAAGCGTTGGAAGACCGGCAGCAGTTCGACGAGGCGTTCGCTTTTTACGAGCGGGGTAATGCGCTCAAACAAGCTGAGTGCGGCTATGACGCCGATAAACTGGAAGAAGAACTCCTGACTCAGAAAGCACTCTTTGGTCAGCCGTTCTTCAGTGAGCGGGCCGATACGGGCTGTGAGAGCTCAGCGCCTATTTTTATCGTCGGGCTGCCACGTGCGGGCTCCACGCTCCTTGAGCAGATACTGGCATCGCATTCCGAGGTCGATGGCACCATGGAGCTGGCCAACATCATTGGCACAGCTAATCGGCTCGGTGGACGCAACCACCATCGCGGAGAATCGCGCTATCCCTCTATACTCGCGGAATTAGAACCCTCCCAGGCTTCCCAACTGGGTGAAAGTTATATTGCTGACACACTGCAGCACCGCCAGCAGGGACGCTTCTTTGTCGACAAGATGCCAAATAATTTCAGGCACATCCCCCTCATCCAATTGATACTGCCGAAGGCACGTATCATCGATGCGCGCCGACACCCCATGGCCTGCTGCTTCAGTGGCTTCAAACAGTTATTTGCTGAAGGGCAGGAGTTCACCTACGGCCTGAACGAGATCGGCCGCTACTACAGAGCGTACGTCGATATCATGGCGCATTGGGAAACGGTGCTACCGGGACGGATACTGCGGGTTCAGCACGAGGACGTGATCGACGATCTCGAGGGGCAGGTGCGTCGGATCCTTGATTTTTGCGACCTGCCATTTGAGCAAGCGTGTATCGACTTTCACAAAACCGACCGGGCGGTCAGAACACCGAGTTCTGAGCAGGTCCGTCAGCCTATTTACCAGTCAGGTGTCGATCAGTGGCAAAGCTTCGCTAGGTTTTTGCAGCCATTGGAGCTTGCTTTAGGCGAAGCCCTGACCCATTACCGGTAAACAACAGCCAGGACCGTCTCAGCGCACAGGCTCGGTCAACATCTCGAGGTGCAGGTCGTCGCCCTCATACGGGTGCTCCCGAGCCACCGCCTCATTCAGCGTAACACCCAAGCCAGGCTCAGTTGAGGGAATGACATAGCCGTTCTGCCAATTCACTGGCTTATCGAGAAGTGCGGCATGGAATCCGTCCCATGTCTCAATGCCCTCAAGTATCAGAAAGTTCGGTGAGCAGGTGGCAAGTTGGATATTAGCCGCGCCCACTATTGGTCCGCAGTAGAGATGCGGCGCAATCTGCGCATACTTGACCTCAGCCAGCGCAGCAATCTTCTTGGCCTCTAACAGTCCTCCGACACGGCCCAGATTCAATTGCAAAATTGCGGCAGCGCCCTCATCCAGCACACGAGCAAATTCATACTTTGTACAGAGTCGCTCTCCCGTTGCCACGGGGATCGACGTTGCTCTCGCTACCACAGCCATCTCTGCAGCATTTTCGGGTGGGACAGGCTCCTCGAGCCATAGCGGGTCATACGGCGCGATGCGCTGAGCGAGACGTATCGCACCGGCAGGGGTGAATTGACCGTGAGTGCCAAACAACAGATCCACCTCGGATCCTACCGCCTCACGAAGGGTTCTCATGAATGCCTCTGAGCGGTCGAGTTCACTCCCCGTAGGCATGCCCCCGTCAAAAACGGTGTACGCACCCGCCGGATCAAATTTGAGCGCAGTAAACCCCTGCTCTACATAACGCAATGCGCGCTCTGCAGCGCGCTCCGGATTGACGTAAACATGCTCCGCATCGTCCTCATCGGGATAGACGTCACCCTGGTCTGGGTAGATATACGTGTAGGTCCTGAGCTTTTCGTGGACCTGCCCCCCCAATAATTCATATACGGGCTTGCCGCACTCTTTACCGATGATGTCCCAACACGCCATCTCTATTGCAGAGAGAACGGCCATTAGAGAGACATCGGGTCTGAGGTTGTATCCAGCGCCATAAATGCCGCGCCACAGCGCTTCGATATGAAACGGGTCGCGGCCCACGACAAATCGCTCGGCAGTATCTCGGAGCATCGCCTCCACAGTCTTTGCCCCGAATGTCGCGCAATAAGCCTCGCCGTAACCGACTACCCCGCTATCGGTCACCAACTTTACAAAGATGAAATAACGCCCGCCAAATCTCGGAGGGGGATTACCGACCACGAAGGTCTCAAAGTCTTTGATGATCACTGAAACATCACCACGTTGCGAAAAGCCTCTCCTCGCCTCACCGAATCAATGGCCTCGTTAATGTCATGCAAGGCGTAGCGCCCACTGATCAACTCGTCGAGCTTGAGGATGCCTTCCTGATACAAATTTACCAATAGAGGAATGTCGCGACTGACCGAGCTGGAGCCCATTTTTGATCCCACTATAGACTGTCCCTTTGACGCCAACTCGCCGGGGTCGTATTCCAATAAAACCTCTGATGCAGGCATACCCACGATGACCAGAGTGCCGGCCTTGGAGAGTATTTGCATTCCTTGCATGATCGCGGATCTGGCACCCACGGTGACGAAGACAAAGTCTGGGCCGCGGCCCTCGGTCACCGCGAGCACATCCTCGGTGAAGGTCTGAGCGCTGCTGTTTAACGCGTGCGTCGCACCAAAAAGGTGGGTTTTTCCTAACTTTTCGTCCACGACATCAATAGCAATCACACATTGCGCACCTTTGAACGCTGCTGCCTGAATACTGTTGATGCCAACGCCACCACAGCCGATGACAGCGACAGTGCTACCTGGCGGGAGGTCTGCCGTATGCGCAACTGCGCCAAACCCTGTCAGCACCCCGCAGCCCAACATGGATGCAACATCCAGCGGCAACTCCCGCGGAATACCACATACCTGACTCTCTTCCACAACGACATACTCGGCAAAGGCACCGGCATTCAGCCCTTGCCCAATGGTGGCTCCCGCAGGATCTGATAGCGGGCTGTTCTCATCGAGCGAGAACGTTTTCTCACATTGGGTTTCTAGCGAACGCGAGCAATAGTGGCAGTCTCCACAGGACCGAATGAGCGTGACTACCACATGGTCTCCAACACAGATATTAGTCACGCCCGGACCTACTGACTCAACAACACCAGACGCCTCATGCCCATAAACTGCTGGAAGCGCTCCCTCCCAATGGCCATCAATGAACATAATGTCACTGTGGCAGATAGCACAGGCGATCAGCTTTACCTTCACTTCACCCCACTCAGGCTCAGCAATGGCCACCTCCTCGATAGAGAGTGGTTGGCCAACTTCACGACACACCGCTGCTTTCAATTTCTTTTCCTCAAGGCCGCTGAAGCTGAGCATCTTTTGCGGCAACATCCTAGGCAAGGCTCAGGCAAAACCTGTGACTCGAAGCCACACTCGTCGAAATATAACACCGGAGCCATCTGTCTTCGCAAAGGCTGGGGGTCGCGGTGAAGTCAGGAGTGTTTGGATACTGCTGTTGCTGTAATTGCCTGTTTTTAGACATCGACTAACGCCCGCACAGAGTCCGTTTTGTCATAACATTGAAGCGCGCTGGCCGCGCCACCAACGCCAATGCCAGCGCCAAGCACGTCGATATCACTCAACACACCTCTGAAGAGTAAGCCAATGCCTATTCATGAGCCCGCCAGAGAGATCCCTGTTATTCATCAAACCGAGGTGCTGGTCGTGGGGTCAGGCCCCGGTGGCTTGGCCGCCGCACTCGGTGCTGCCCGCGCGGGGAGTCAGGTGACCTTATTGGAACGATTTGGCTGCTTCGGGGGCAACATCACTGCGGTGGGGGTAGAAGGCTTTGCCTGGTATCGCCACGAGCAGACGGTCGATACCGAGGGTGTCGGGATCGAATTTGAAACGCGCGCCCGGGATATGGGTGCCGCAGTAAAGGAGCCTCAGTCGGACAGCCACGCCATCGATGGTGAAGCCTTTAAGTGGGTGGCCGACACGCTGGTGGAGGAAGCCGGTATCACGCCCATGCTGCACCGACTGTTTGTTGCCCCGATTATGGAGGACGATGTCATCAAAGGCGCCATCGTCGAGAGCAAAGCAGGCCGCGAAGCAATTCTGGCCGAGCGAGTCATTGACGCCACGGGCGATGCCGATGTCGCGCACCGCGCAGGTGCGATCACATTGAAGCAAGCCAAGGAAGACATGATCGGTGCCTCCGTTATGTTCTCGATGTCGGGGGTGAACAAGACAAGATTTATTGAAAACGTTAAAGC
>JACETJ010000041.1 GCA_013911345.1 Congregibacter sp. | reverse complement strand
GTGATGGCGCGTCTTGAGAAGCGTCTCGGGTTCGAGGAGCCCGAGGCATGAGCCTCACTGAGACGACTTACCTGGTGGTGGGCGCATCCTTTGCGCTCTATATTTTTATCGCGATCCGCTCACGTGCCGGGTCGACTCAGGAGTTTTACGTCGCCGGGAAGGGTATTCACCCCGTGGCTAACGGCATGGCGACGGCGGCTGACTGGATGTCGGCAGCGTCGTTCATCTCCATGGCGGGCCTCATTGGTCTCTCTTACAACGGTTATGGTGGCTCGGTATTTCTGATGGGCTGGACCGGCGGCTATGTGATTCTAGCCATGCTGATCGCGCCATACCTGAGGAAATACGGCAAGTTCACCGTCCCTGAGTTCATTGGCGATCGCTACTACTCCAATACTGCGCGGATAGTGGCGGTGATTTGCCTGATCATTTGCTCGGTGACGTATGTGATCGGGCAGATGAAAGGTATCGGTGTGGCCTTCTCGCGTTTTCTCGAGACTGACTATGAGACCGGCCTGTTCTCGGGGATGGTCATCGTTTTTTTCTACGCCGTGCTCGGCGGGATGAAAGGGATTACCTACACCCAGATCGCCCAGTTCTGTGTGCTGATTTTTGCCTATACCGTGCCGGCGATTTTTATCAGCCTGCAGCTGACTGGTCAGCCGGTGCCACAAATCGGGCTGGGTTCTACCCTTGCCGATGGCACGTATCTGCTGGAGAAACTCGACCGCACCCTGCTGGATCTGGGCTTTCAGGAATACACCACGTCGGTTCGCGGCAGCACCCTCAATATGGCTGCGTTTACTGCTTCGTTGATGATCGGTACCGCAGGATTGCCCCACGTCATTATTCGCTTTTTCACAGTGCCGACTGTGCGCGCCGCCCGCACCTCGGCCGGCTGGGCGCTGTTGTTCATTGCGATTCTTTACACTACGGCACCCGCTGTCGCTGCCATGGCGCGGCTTAACATACTGCAGACGTTGGAGCCGCAGCCCGGCCAGCATCTTGCGGTTGAGGAGCGGCCGGCGTGGTTCAAAAACTGGGAGCAGACGGGTCTCTTGGGTATCGAGGATAAAAACGATGACGGCCTGATTCAGTACTCTGCTGATCCCGATACCAACGAATTGGTGACGCTGGATAACGACATTCTGGTACTGGCCAATCCCGAAATTGCGAAGCTGCCCAATTGGGTCATTGCGTTGGTCGCGGCAGGCGGCTTGGCGGCGGCGCTGTCCACCGCGGCGGGGCTCCTACTGGCTATTTCGTCGGCGGTTTCCCACGACCTACTTAAGCGCACACTGATGCCGGACATTTCGGAGCGACAGGAACTCATGGCTTCGCGTCTGGCGATGGCGGGGGCGGTGCTGGGGGCAGGTTACTTGGGGTTGAACCCGCCGGGCTTTGCAGCGGGCACGGTAGCGCTGGCTTTTGGATTGGCGGCATCGTCCCTGTTCCCAGCCTTACTGCTAGGCATTTTCTCAAAGCGGGTGACTCGAGAGGGTGCTGTGTTGGGCATGCTGGCGGGGATCGGGGTGACGCTGGCATATGTTTTTCAGCACAAAGGGATCATGTTCATCCCCGGCACCAGTTTCCTCGGCGATCTGCCGCCCAATTGGTTTCTGGGTATCGAGCCCAATGCCTTTGGTGTGGTGGGTGCAATCGTGAACTTCAGTGTCACGCTGACCGTGAGTCGCCTGACCGCGCCGCCCCCGGCGTCGGTGCAACAGCTGGTTGAAGAGATCAGAGTGCCAGTGTCTCCGAGCTAGCCGCTCGCGGCGAGTTGGATGTTGTCAATCAAGCGCGTTTCGCCCAGCCGTGCAGCGACGAACAGTGCGCAATCTTGATCTATACGATCGACGAGCTGGAGCGTCGCAAGCTCTCTGAGCTCTAGATAATCGACCGTAAACCCGGCGCGCTCCAGTGCCTCCCTCGCAGGGTCGATAATTAACGTCGGCGGATCGTCCGGTGTTGCCCTCAGGGCCGCGCCACAGCTTTGCAAGGTTTGCCGCAGTAAGGGCGCCACGGCACGTTCTGATGCCGACAGGTACTGGTTGCGGGAGCTCAGTGCGAGGCCATCTTCCGCACGTTGAGTCGGCCCTGACTGTATGTCGATGGGCAGGCTAAGGTCGGTAACCATTTTTTTGATGATGAGTAATTGCTGCAGGTCTTTCTCGCCGAACACAGCAATGTCGGGGCCCACGAGTTGGAATAGCTTGTAGACCACGGTGCAGACACCATCGAAGTGCCCGGGTCGATCCTTGCCACACAGCGCGTCACCCAGCACGGGTACATGAATGGCTGTGTGTCGAGCACTGCCGTCCGGATAGATGTGGTCTGTATCGGGCGTTAGGACAAGATCTACGCCGGCTTCCTGAAGTGCGCTGAGGTCGTCATCCAGAGTGCGCGGATAGGTATCCAGGTCTTCATGTGCGGCGAACTGCATGGGGTTCACGAAGACCGATACCACCACCGCATCGCTGGCCGCACGCGCCTGACGGACCAGAGCCAGATGGCCGTCATGCAGGTTCCCCATGGTTGGCACGAATGCGATGCGGCCAGCGCGGAGTCTGAGTGCCGTCATCTCTTTTTCGAGGGCGGCCATGTCTGAGACGACATTCATTGTGCGGGCCTATGCGTAGGTGTGCTCTTCCTTGGGATATTCGCCAGCTTTCACTGCATCGACGAAGGCCTTGAGTGCAGCCTGAATCGAGGGGGCCCCCTCCATGAAGTTCTGCACGAATTTGGGCGCGGTCTCTGTCATGCCCAGCATATCGTGGAGCACGAGCACCTGCGCGTCGGTGCCGCTGCCAGCTCCGATACCAATGACCGGGATATCGAGTTTCGATGAGATATCGGCGGCCAGCTCGGCAGGAATACATTCAAGAACCAGCAGGCTGGCTCCGGCGTCCTGAATTTCGACGGCGTCGGCCAAAATCGACTTCGCCTCTTTCGGCGTTCGTCCCTGCACTCGGTAACCGCCAAACACGTTGACTGATTGGGGGGTCAAACCCAGGTGCGCGCAAACCGGCACACCCCGTTCAACCAACCGATGAATACTATCGCTGAGCCAGGTGCCACCTTCCAATTTGACCATCTGCGCACCGGCTTGCATGAGCCGCGTGCTGGCATGGAGCGTGTCGTCGGCATTGGAAAAGCTCATGAACGGAAGGTCGGCAACGATAAGGGAATGAGGACGCGCACGCGCGACACACTCAGTGTGATAAGCCATGGCATCGAGCGAGACGGGGATGGTTGTCTCGTGACCCTGAAGCACCATGCCCAGTGAGTCACCGACCAGAATAGTCTCCGCCCCGGCCTCGCTGGCAAGCCGCGCAAAAGTGGCGTCGTAGGCCGTAATCATCACAAACTTGTCACCTGACGCCTTCATGGCATCCAAAGTGCTGATGGTGATGCGCTTGGTCATTCTGTCGCCTCCCAACGTCTCGTTAACACCTAGGTGTTCAGCTAAAAAAAGTAGGGTTGAAGTAATGTCGACCCTTTTTAATGTTCAGCATGTAATCCACGAGCTGCTCATAGTCCCTGTCGCCCTGTGCCAGATCGATCTCATTGGCATTGACGATCAACAGGGGCGCGGCATCGTAGTAAAGAAAGAACTCGCTGTACACCTCGTTGAGCTGCTCAAGATACCGGCGGTCAATCAGTCGCTCAGCGTCGATACCGCGCCGATCGATTCGTTCAAGCAATCGATCGGGGCTCGCCTGCAGGTAGATCACCAGATCTGGAGCGGGCGCATCCACCTGCATTTTGGTGAAAACTTTTTCGTACAGTGCGTATTCGTCATGCTCTAGGTTCACTCGTGCGAAAAGCGGATCCTTTTCCAAGACAAAATCTGCAACGCGGGCCTGATCGAACATGTCTCGCTGTTTGAGCTCGGTAATTTTTTGAACGCGCTGGAACAAAAAAAACAGCTGCGTCGCCAGCGCGGTTTGCTGCCTACTCTGATAAAAGCGCTCAAGAAAAGGGTTTAGTTCAGCCTCTTCGAGCAGTAAGTCGTAGTCAAAGGTATTTGCGATGCGACGCGCGAGGGTTGTTTTGCCGACCCCAATAGGTCCCTCCACTGCAATGTAGCCCGGCACCGTTCGGCCGCGCAGAGAGACGCCAGATGAAGCGCTTTGCTCGGGCAACTCACTCTCTCCTGCCATGGTCATCGCGGGAAATCACACAATACGCGAATCGTTTGCTCTGCGCACTGAGCCTGAAGTGCACGCAAAGCGCCTGTGCCGGGCAGGCAGTGGTCTTCGCCAAGCAATTCAATCAAAGGATCGAGCACGAACCGACGTTCATGGGCGCGAGGGTGGGGTAACACCAGATCGGCAGAACTTATTTCGAGGCTCTCGTATGTCAGCAAATCCAGGTCGATGCAGCGCTCACCCCAGTGCCGGACTCGTTTTCTACCCATCTTGGCTTCCGTAGCGAGCAGCACTTTTAGCAGTCGCTGAGGTGTCAGCGATGTTTGAAGAGATATCACCGCATTGCAGAAATCCGGCTGATCCTGTGGGCCATGAGGCGCAGACAGGTAAACGCGAGAAGCGCTTTCCACGTTGATTTCTGGATCAGCGGCCAACCGCCGATATGCGGCAGCGAGTTGCGTCAGTGGCTCCCCCAGATTAGATCCCAAACCCACCAAAGCCTGCTTCATGAATCGCGATTTTTGCGCCGCCGGGGTCGGCGTTCACCGCGATCCTCGCGGCGTGCTCGTGCGCTACCTACCAGCTCCGGGTGTTGTTTCTGCTGGTCGGTCCAGAACGCGGAGCAGTCGTCTCCCAAGGCGTCAGTTTGTTCTCGGAGTAAACGTAAATCGAATGACGCGCGGAACCACCGATGGGCCAGGTTATCTTTGATTTTCTTTGGCTGCATGCGCTCCAGACGAGGCTGAAGATCCCAGATGTCCCGCATTGCCAGAGAGAAGCGCTTGGGAATAGCGAGGTGTTGACACGCTTGTTGGACAACTTGTTGCCCTGCGCTGTGCATAGCTTGAAGCGGCGACTCCCCGTCTGCTGCAAGCTTTGCCGCGCACGCCTCCACGGCGGGCCAATAAATCGCGGCAAGCAGGAATGCTGGTGTGACAGGTCGCTGGTCAGCAACCCGGCGATCCGTATTGGCGAGCGCCAGCTGCTGCAACTCAAGTGTAGGTTCTCCCTCTATTGCAGAGCAGGCAGCTGCGCCCATTAGAGGGAGAAGTAATTCGTGTTGTCTCAGCAGCGTGAATGTGGGTGCAGAGAAGCCGTTCATGAACAACTTCAGCCAATCATCGAAAAGGCGCGCAGGCGGAATATCGTTAAGTAACCCGCGACATAGGGCGATCGCTGCCTCGGTATTGGGTTCCAAATCAAACTTGAGACGCGCGGCAAAACGTACAACCCGCAGCATGCGGACAGGGTCTTCGCGATACCGCTCTGCAGGGTCGCCAATGATCCGGATAATGCGATCCGCGATGTCAGCCTGGCCGCCCAGTTGATCGATGAACTGATGGGAAGATGTATCGTAATACAGGGAGTTGATGGTGAGATCTCGCCGCTTGGCATCTTCCTCAAGCGATCCATATACATTGTCCCTCAACAATCGACCTGACTGGCTTGATTGCGCGTCTTGCGCGGAGCGCCCAACATCATGACCGCGACGAAACGTGGTGACCTCGATGATTTCCCGCCCCACCCGAACGTGAACGATCTGAAAGCGGCGACCTATGATTCGGGCATTGCGAAAGCACTGTTTAATTTGGTCGGGGGTGGCATTGGTGGCGACATCGAAATCTTTCGGCTGCTTGCCGATTAGCAGATCTCGCACTGCGCCGCCGACAACATAGGCGTCGAAGCCTTGCTGTTTTAGCTCCTCAACCACGAGTACCGCCCCCCGGGAAAAATCTGAGGACTTAAAGCTGGGTACATCGGGTCTCTTTGACGTCAAGGGGCTGGCATCCACTGTGCCGCCGGGCGCCAAGGGAGATGCCGCTGGAGCAATGTCAGATGAAATGTCAGATGAGAGGAAGTAGGAGGCCCAAAACGAAACATGGGGAAGTTTCCTTCCCCACCCAGGTCCGTTATGACATCGTTTTTTTTATTGGGCCCATTATTATTATTGGGGCTCTGCTCTAATAACTGCAGGTCACATGCCATATTCAAAAAAGTGTTATAAAACATTGTGTTGTCCAGTTTTTGACCGGATATCCGGGCCGCCAAGGCAGAAAAGTGTTACGGATCTGCACCACAGTGTTACAAATTCCTACCAAGAACGAAATATTCAGGCGGTTTTTTGTTTTTGGCGCGGGATGCCAAAACGTTGTCTCCGCTCCCATAGGCATTTGCGACTGATGCCCAATTTTTGTGCCAGCTCCGTTTCATTCATCGCGTCTTGATGCTGCAGCACAAATCGCTGAAAGTAATCCTCAAGAGACAATTCACCACTGCTCTCATCCGCCGATTGTGTCACCTCAGAGGTGCTTTCAGGTAGGGGATGACCTGCCTGAGTTGTAGCCGCCGCTGGCAGGCTGATATGCAGATCAGCGCCTCGAGACATCACAAGCCCTCGCTCGATCACATTTTGCAGTTCACGAACATTTCCCGGCCAGTGATGTGCGGCCAGAAGGTCGCGGCTGTGTTCTGATAGTGGCTTTGCCGGCACGCCTAATTTTACCGCCTGTCTGTCGATGAGCCAATTTGCAAGAGCGATAACATCGCCCTCGCGTTCTCGCAGGGGGGGTATATCCAACCTGAGTACGTCGATCCGATAGAAAAGGTCTTCCCGAAACTCGCCTCGAGCTGCCAGTTCTGCAAGGTTTCGGTGAGTGGCGCAGATAAGACGGACATCGACTCGCTTGCTGCTTACGGAGCCGATTCTGCGAATCTCCCCTTCTTGTATGAAGCGTAATAGTCGAGCCTGCGCGGCTAGCGGCAATTCACCAATTTCATCCAGAAACAGGGTGCCGCCATCAGCGGCCTCAATCAAACCAAGTCGATTAGATGTTGCGCCGGTAAAGGCGCCTTTCTCGTACCCAAACAATTCCGACTCAATGAGTGTTTCGGGAATAGCAGCACAGTTGACGGTCACAATAGGTTTGTCACCTCGCAAACTGATGCGATGGACTTGTCTCGCAGCCAGTTCCTTGCCTGTGCCCGTTTCGCCTACTATCAGCGCCGTAGAATCTGTCTGCGCGACACGAGCAATGGTGCTCTCAAGTTCCCGCATCAGTGGGCACGAGCCACTCGAAAAATAGTTGTCGTGCTCTGTATTGGGCTGAGTTGTCTCATGTTCGGCACATAACTGCGCGACCCAATCGGCAAGTTGCGCGGTATCAGCCCCTCGATCGCAGACGTCGACTGCACCAGAGCGGGCAGCTTGCACCACACTTTGCGGTCGTGATGAGGGCAAGAGGGCGGCGATCGGAATGGGCCAGATCGTTCGGTTCAGCGTTGCCAAGTCGGAGAAAGCGGGGTGCTGTCCTGCAATCACCAGGTCGCAATGAGGGTGCCAGTCAGCGAGACTTCGCTCTCCTTGCGGGATATCTGTCAGCACCGCGGCCCCGGCGAGCTCGCACGCCTTTCTCAAATCACCCAGTAATGTTGGGTCTGCCTCAATGAGCTGTATCCGCATCTCATCCCACACCTTGATTTGTCGCCTCAGTGTTACCGATCATCGGCAAATGCACGAGTTAAAAAGTAACACATTACTCTGGAGGCGTTGATTATCTTCTCACAGTCCAACAGCTAGTGGCGTGGTCGAGGATATCTTTGACACACCGCGCCGAGCTCGGCGGGGATGTTTGTTGCAAGTGCTGGAGACACTGGCGGAGGTTCTGTTCAGGCGTGTGGTTGTCCAGTGCTGCCGCGCCGGTCTGCTTGCTGAGTTTGTTACCCGCCTGGTCCACCAGAATACTCACGTGGGCGTAAGCGGGTGACTCGAGCCCGAGGAGTTGCTGAAGCCAGCGTTGGCGATGCGTCGATTCCAGCAGATCGGCGCCCCTGACCACGTGAGTGAAATGGGGCTTGGCGTCATCGATAGCTGCTGCCAGTTGGTAGGCGTAGAGGCCATCGCGTCGCTTTACGATAAAGTCTTTGGGCGCAGTCCGGACGTCAGCAGGTTGCTCCCCCATAAACCGGTCGCTAAATCCCTGTAGCCGGTCGGGCTCGACCCTGACACGGAGACTATGAGGCGTTTCGCTGCTTATGTTTTGATCTTGGCAGTGCTGACCACAACAGCCATTGGCGTCGAGTGTGGCTCGGGTACAGAGACATCGGAACAGCCATCCGGATGCCATCAGTTGATCAAGCGCCCTGTCGTAGTGCTGCGAGGAGTGGGATTGAAAGAGAGTTGGGTCGTCCCAAATCAGCTCGTGGGCACCAAGGGCCTCGCTGATGGCGTCGACGCTACCACTGGCAGCTCTGGGTGGGTCGATGTCGTCGACGCGGAGCCGCCAGTGGCCGTTATGGTGGCGCGCATCGAGGAAGCTCGCGAGAGCTGCGACCAACGAGCCCGCATGCAGCGGTCCGGTCGGAGAGGGCGCGAAGCGCCCTCGATAGGGTAGGGAATCAGTGCCTTCTGGTGAGTCGCTCAACCCAGCTCCTGCCGCTCCTTGATTTCAGCCAGCGTCTTACAATCGATGCACATGGTCGCTGTGGGTCGTGCCTCCAGCCGCTGAATACCAATCTCGATGCCGCAGGCATCACAGTAGCCGTAATCGTCGTTCTGCAATCGGTCCAGCGTTGAATCGATTTTCTTAATCAACTTTCGCTCGCGGTCTCGCGTGCGTAACTCAAGACTAAATTCTTCTTCCTGCGTGGCACGATCTGCTGGGTCGGGGAAGTTGGCGGCCTCATCTTTCATATGTGAGACCGTGCGAGTGACCTCATCGACCAATTCACCACGCCAATTGAGCAATATCCCTCTGAAGTGCTCGATCTGCTCATCATTCATGTAGCTCTCGCCACGACCTGGCTTGTAAGGCTTGAAGTCGTCAAATTTTTGGAGCTCTCCCACGGCCCGCGCCAGTTTGGCCGTGCTTTTCTTCTTGGCGACTTTTTTGGCAGGTGCTTTTTTGGCTACGGCTTTTTTGGCTACGGCTTTTTTCTTGGCAGG
>JACETJ010000040.1 GCA_013911345.1 Congregibacter sp. | reverse complement strand
GGATGAACGGTCAGGGCTTTACGTGCGGTGCGGGCGAAAGTCGACGTGACCCTCAACAACGTGATCAGGAGTAAATAGATGAACAAATGGATTTGTATCGCAGGAGGCTTGGCACTGAGTGGTTCTCAGCTCAGCTATGCGGCGTCGGCACCCCATCCGACACCCGTTGTGACAGAAGTATTGGCACTGCAGGTAGGGCAGGCACCGTTTCAGGATGAGCACAGCAGGGCGGTCTCTGCGATGGAAGCCGCTCAGGTCAGAGGAAAAGTACTGCCCTACGTATTGGGCATGGCGGCGGTAGATATCGCGCTGGCCTCTTTCTATTGGGGTATCTATGTGCCGTTTTATGCAGACAAAGAACCGGCGCGGTGACAGCGGAGGGCTTAGATCCGAGTGCTGCGCAGCCTGATGCCGTTGAAAGACTGCGCCGTAAACTCGCACGGGATGCCACCACGCGAGCACGGGATCGATACTTTTGTGTCGCCATACTGCCTGCGCTCATGGGCTGGGCGGTGCTGGTCGGGGCTGCCAGCGCGGTGGCGGGCGCGCTGATCCCTTTGGGAGTCGCGCTCACGGTTTACTTTAGTGGCGCCGCGGTCTTGGTTGTTTGGCTAGAGCGTCGCGCAAAAAAACAGGTGGCTCCGTCTTAGTCTTAGCCGCTGTCGAGAGGCCCTCGGATCGGGGTCAGTTGAGAGCAGCAACGCGGTCTGTTGCCGGGGGCGTTGCTGTTTTTCTTGGCTTGGCGATGTGTGGCTCCCATAGCCTCGCTCAACCACCCAGATTGATGCCGGTCACTCTCATCAAGCAGCAGTCGACCTTTGACTGCGGGCCAGCGGCCTTGGCAACCCTGCTGTCATTTTATCATCCAGAGTTGGCAGACCCGGCAGCTCTAGCTGCTATGTTTCCGCAGGGAACTGCTGAATCAAACCGGGTAGCAAGGGAGGGTTTCAGTCTGCTGCAACTGGCGGTGATGGCCGAGACCCTGGGATGGCAGCCGACACTTCGTGCGGTCAGCAAGAGCAGGCTCCAAGACATCGCGCCGCCCGCGCTAGTGCACCTGAACCTTCCAACCGGGGCGCATTTCAGTGTGCTGGTCGGGTTGGCGGGTCAGCGAGTGATCCTCGCTGACCCATCGCAAGGTTTTCAGTGGTGGTCACGTGAGCAATTTGTCACCGCTTGGGCAGCAGAGCACCATGGACTGACGTTAACCCTTACAGAAGGTCCTGCCGGGTGAGTGGGAGTTGTCGCTCGGCAATAATATCGGCGCCCCCAGAATGGGTGATCACCGCAGTGCTGGCGAGTTCAGGCTTCAAATAGGTTTCTGCGACTCGGCGCAGATCGTCGATCGTCGTCCCGACAATCCCTGCGCGCAGGATTTTGCGGTGTTCCGTCGTTCGACCAAACAGTCGCTCATGAAAATCCCGTTTCGCCTCGCCAGCCGGAGAGCCAGGCTTATCTAGGCTGCCCATCACGCTGAGTATTGCCTCTTCCAGCGCAAGCTGCTCGTGCTGTGTTTCCAGCATCCACGCGATGGAGGCGTCAAAGTCCTCTAGCGTCTCGACTAACCGTGGGTCGCGATAAGAGAAGAAACGAAACGCGGCGATATTGGGGTCGTGGCTGGCGCCTCCACCATAGGCGCCGCCTTGTTCTCTGATAGTGCGATGCAAAAAGCCATTGCGCAGGAATGCTGCCAGTACCGACAGCGCCGGCGCATCCGCATGCCCCGATGGTACGGTCGGGTAGGCTCTGGCACAGAAATTGACCTGGGTATTGGTCACCCACATCTCCTGACGCGCTTCGCGAACAGGCGAAAGCGAGATGCCCTGAGCGGCTTCGGCCGACAGTGCCGTCGCGCGTGAGCATGATGCCTCGCTCGCGGAGACAATATTGGGATCATCAGCCACCGTGCAAAGCAACGGTGCGCCCGCAGTTGCCAGTTTCTGATGGATGGCGCCCAGTGAGTGAGAGAAAGCTTCCAGCTCTCCTTCGTCTTTGAGGACATCGTCGAGGGCGCGCAGCTTTCGGATACCCGCCAGTCCGCCTTGCTCGTGACCTTGTTGAGCGAGCGGGCTCATCCCGGCGCAGGCTGCGGTCATGGCCAACGCGTGTCCGCTACCCGTGATGCTCTGATCGCGGCGCGCGCGCATTTGACTCACCAAATCACGAATACGCAATCGCTCGTCGAAGCGCGCTGAGTGCAGCGTATCTGACATCAACTCCAGCTGGGCTTGCATGCGATCGGCCAGTGCCTTGGATGAGAGCACAAAAAAACTGTCGCTGGCTTGTTCGTTGTCTCGGTGTGCGCGACTGCTCACAGCGGCACTGAGTGATCCCACAGTCGCTGAATGACGCTCCTGTGTCTCGAGGTAAGTGAGTTCGCCAACGCCCACTTCGGGCATGAGAGCGGTCACCAGCGACAAATGTTGGAGCTCGATGGCGGTGAGTGCTGGCAGCGGGCTCACCCACTGCTGATAGATGAGCCCATTGGTGCCCGCGGTGTATCGATAGTGCGTAGAGTCGCCCGATTCAATCACTGGTTCCGGCGAGGGTGTCTCTGCAGGGATGTCTGACAGCGCGACGCGAGGCAGAATATCCGGATCGTCTTTTTGGCCCTGCCGCTCTCGGAGTCGCGCCGCCAAATCGAGGATCTCGGCCGTGTGCTCCCCGCTGAGGTTGTCCTTCATAGCGGCAAGGCGCTCTGCCTCGGCTGCGTCTCGATTAGTCGACAGGGACGCGTCGGGCGCCACCACCAATTGCACTCGATGTGGGTTATCAAGCAACAGACGGCGAATCAGGGCGGGCAGGTAGCCACTGTCTTTCACTCGCTCCCGCAAGGTGGCGATCACCGGCTCAAGATCGAGTGCGGCAACCGCGTCACCGTAATGGGTTGCCGCGCCAAGGGCTCTCAGCATCAGGTTGAGCCCGTAGGGCATACCGTCGCCACTCACTTCACGTTGATGTAGCTCTATTTGCCGCAGGATGGCGTCGACCTTTTCTTCGCTGATGCCCTCCGCTGCGACCCGCTCGATGCAGGCCAGCACCTCTGCCTCAAAGGCGTCGGCGTGGTCTGCCTCACTGCCTTCAATACCGCAGCAGAACACCATTTCCCGCATGGATTCTTCTAGTCCGCAGAGGGGGGACGGAGCGGCGCCTCGGTCGGTGGTTTCAAGGTAGTGCATGAGGGGAGAGGCACTGTTTTCCATCAGCACCGAAGCCACTAATTGCGCCTCCAGCATGGCGGTTAAGTCAGCGCTCTCGCCCAGCTTCCATCCCAGCACCAGGTGCGTTTTGTTTTCAGTGCCTTCTTCACCATCTATGGCATAAGGGTGCATAGCCCTAACCGGCGAAGAGAAGGGTTTTTCGAGCGCGACCTCGATTTTTCGCTCGAGCGCCTCAAAACGCTGCAGGACCGACGCTTCGAAAATCTGCTGATGGGCCTCCGCGGCAATGTCGCCGAAGGTCAGAAAAATTGCGTTGCTGGGGTGGTAGTGCTCGGCGTAGAAGTCCCTCAGTTCCTGGTAGGAGAGGTCGGGTATGTGTTCCGGATCGCCGCCGCTGTTGAAGTGATAGGTGTTAGACGGAAACAGCTCGTGACAGAGTCGGTCCCAAAGAATCGAGGGTGTGGAGGACATCGCCCCCTTCATCTCGTTGAATACGACACCCTTAAAAACCAGCGGCTGACTGCTGTCATCGTTCTCAAACTCAACCCGATGCCCCTCCTGTGCAAAATCAAGGGGATCCAGTCTCGAGAAAAATACTGCGTCCAGATAAACGTCCAGCAGGTTGCCAAAATCCTTTCGGTTCTGCGTGGCGAACGGGTAGGCCGTCCAGTCCGAGCTAGTAAAGGCGTTCATGAACGTGTTCAGCGACCGGCGCAGCATCATGAAAAACGGATCGCGCACGGGATAGCGCTCACTGCCACACAGCGCCGTGTGCTCAAGGATATGGGCCACTCCGGTTGAATCTTCCGGCACGGTGCGCAGCGCGACCATGAACACATTCTCCGACGAGTCACTGTTGAGGTGCAGATGCTGTGCCCCGGTGGCGGGGTGTTCGTACTCTTCGACAGTGAGATTCAGGCTGGGAATGGGCACCGCTCGCTTCAGAAAAAACGTGTTGGGGGTCACGGAGGATGCGGCGCTGCGAGAAGCTTCTGTCATGTTGGGTTCCAATGCGGATGTATTCGTCTGTTCAGATGATATGGGGTCAGCCGAGCGGTTTTTCCAGTGCGATTTCGAATAACCAGGGCCAACGCTTTCCCGTGACCCAAATGGCCCCGGTCACGGGGTCTATGGCGATACCATTGAGGACATCGGTATCGCGCAGGCGATCCTCCTCGGGCAACAAGCCACTGAGATTTACCATGCCCACCACGTGCCCCGTCTCGGGGTCAATGCGCGCAATGAAATCTGACTGCCATACATTAGCCCAGATCTCCCCGTTGACCCACTCAAGCTCGTTCAAATTACGCAGGGGCTCTCCGTTAAGCGTTACCGGCAGTATGTTCAGTTTGCCTGCACCCGCAATGTCTGCTGAATAAAGGCGATCTGTTCCATCGCTGAACCACAGTACCGATCCTGAGTGGGTGGCGCCCCAACCCTGCCCCGGCAGTGCGCTTTGGCCTACAAGCGACAGATCAGGCAGGTCGTAGACGAGCATGACTCTCTCTCTCCAGGAGAGCAGGATCAGTCGATCGTCGATCACCGTAAGCCCCTCGGCGAAGATGCGCCGATCAACGGGTACTTCACGGAGTAGGTCGAGACTCGGGAGGTCGTAAGCGCGCACCATCGATTTCCCGTACAACCCGGAGCTCACATAGAGCCGGCCCTCGTAAATCTCGAGGCCCTGGGTGAAGTTTTGTCGGTCGAACGGCACTTTTGATACCACTCGGTACCCATACTCTGGCACCGCTTCGAGACGTGTCTCAGGCCCCTCGGCCTTACAAGCCGTGGTGGGCGCAACCAAGCAACCGACCATGGCCAAAGTGCGCAGCAATGCGTTGCACTTCACAGCGGCTCTCCACGTTTCAGGGCGCGCTCGGCAAAGCGTGCCGGAGAGACTGCCCGCTGCAGGTATCGCGGCACCGCCGGTACGGTGCCCAATAGTTGATCCGCCAGAATCTCCGCAGCAAGAGGCGCCGCCGACAAGCCGCGGGAGCCCAAGCTGGTCAGCACGGCTAATCCTGGCTCCAGCGGGCAGGGCGCATCGATGAGTCGCTTGCGGTCGTGCCGCAACCGCTCATAGCAGGCGTTAAAGGCCTCGAGGTTGGGAACTGGCCCTGCTACCGGCAAGTAGTCGTTACTGTTGCAGCGATGAGCCACATGGCCTTGCCAGCCTCCTGAGGGCGCGTCGAACTCGAGATCGGGTAGTGCAGTCTGCATCATCTCGATATTATGCGCGTGCTCCGCTTCCCGTTCATCTACTCCGTGATCACCCGGGCCAAAACTGGCCCCCAGGCAGTGGATCCCACCGCGTGCTGGCGGTAGATAACCCTGATCGCACACAGTGACCGGCAGGCTCTCCAGCCGGGGCGAGGTAGGCAAGTGCGTGGTCTGACCCCGAATGCTGGTAAGCGGTAGCCAGTCCAGCTCCGCCTGTTGCCGTACCGCCTGTGCGGTAGCCAGAACAGCAGTGTTTGCCTCGTCTTGCACGCTGCCGTGCTGATCCACCGCCTGCCATTTTCCGCTCGACGTACGCTTGAGCGACATCTGGCCACAATGGGTCCGCAAAGAGATCAGCGGATGGGCCAACAATGCCTGACAGACGGCCATCGGATTGAGCCAGCCGCCGCGAAGATAATGAATGCCGCCGCATCGCGGTTGCAGTCCGGTCAGGGCTGCGAGTGCTTCAGCGTCGAGCAATCGGGCGAATTCTGGTGCCAACGGCAGCACCTGGGCGAGATGTGTCAGCGTCTCGTCGGCATCATGGAGTTGAATGTAGCCACCCAAACCGATGTCTTCACCCTCGTTCAGCTTTCCTTCATTCAGCAACTTGTCGTAGTGATCAGTGGCGAAACCAAAGGCCGCCAAAGAGAAGTCGGTCAGAGGATTGTGTTGGTGTGATAGCCGCGTATAGGTGACCCCCTGCAAATTACTGGAGCCGCCGTTGGCAAGACTGCCGGCCTCCAGCACTGTGACGGGAACTCCGCGGCTAGCAAGTGCAAAGGCGGCGTGGGCCCCGGCAAGCCCCGCACCCAGAACCAAAACGTGATCCGGCATGGTGTTAGAGAAGTTGAGATCCCAGGGGGTAAGCGCGGGGGCAGCCTGGTGTGGGGTGTGGATCTCGCCACATAAAGCATCACGTTTTTTTCCAAACCCAGGGCGTTTACTCACCTCGAACCCCGAGGCTGCCAAGCCACGCCTCACCTCTCCAGCGGCGGTAAACGTGGCGAAGGTCGCTCCAGCACGACTTGAACTGGCCATAGCGCTGTAAACTGCTTCTTGCCAAGGACCCGTCTCTTTAGCCGGTGCAAAGCCGTCGAGGTACCAGGCATCGACCCACGGCCTGCCGTGGCTGGCTAAATCCTGCAGGCCATCGGTTGCGTCGGCCCACCATAAATCGAGGGTTAATCCCCACTGCGGGAAGTGCCGCCGGTGACAGCCCGGTAGAGGATCCGGCCAGCGTGGCAACAGGGCGTTGATAATAGGCGCCAGATCAGGCCAATGACTCAAAGCCCGCGCCATATCTGCGGGTCGCATGGGCGCTCTTTCAAAACCGAGATAATGTAAGCGGGCCCCGCTCGGTCGGTGCGTCAGCCACTGCGCCACGGTAAGGCAGAGATTGAGCCCGGTACCCAACCCGATCTCACTGATGACAAAAGGACGGTCCGCGGTATGTGAGCGCCACCGCTCGCGCAACCGATTGCCTTGCAAAAAGACATAATCGCTTTCGGTCAGACCATCTTGAGTCGAAAAAAAGACATCGCCGGTTTCGCGCGCCACGGGGACGCTGTCTTGCCACTCAAGGTCCAGCGGTTCCAGCGGTGTCCAGAGAGTCTGAGAGGGTCTGATCAAGGCCTTTTATCGACTGAAACGACAGAGAGTGGGTATGAGCGTGCGTCGCACGCGATAGCCCTAGTCTATCAAACCACTGGAAGCGGCAGTGACACGCAAATCGGAGTGGGAGCAGGGCGGGTGCCGCGTTACACTCGCCGCCAGCGCAGGAGGACTTATGGCCACAAACGAACGCACCTTGACCGATGAGCAGTTCGCCACGATCAGTGCCAACGTGATCCATCAATCACTCATCGAGGTTTCCCGAACAGTCGGGAAGCGCATTTTCCGAGAGTTGGAGGTGGGCAAGCGTATCGCGGTGACCCAGCTTCGCATGGAAGACGAGGGTGAGGTGCGTCTTGACGTCACGCTCGATCACAGTGAGTTTCGGGGTGCCCTGAATTTTTCGATATTCCGTGATTCTGTGCTGGCACTGCTGTCTCGTTTGGGCGATACATTGCGCGACGAGGACACATCGTTACCGGTAATGCGGATGATGGATGAGACGGGTGAAGCCACCTCCGAGCGCCGGTTGTTTGGCGTGCCCGGTCTGATTGTGGTGGATGGTGTGGCCAACATGCTGATGATGGGGGCGACGCCGTCGGTAAGTGAGCCAGTGGTGCTCATCGAGTTGATGTATATCGACCCAGAGCAGTTTGCTCAGTCAGACGCCAGCGAGGCCTCTTCCAACAGCTGAATCGCCGGCGGCGGCACGACCGTCACGGTTTCTTTTTCGGTCGGCGCCGCGACCTGAGCCTCGCCCTTGGCAACCGCTTTACCGTCTTGATTCTCCACCGTGCAACCCAATGTGACCCAGGGTCGTTTGCCGTGCTTTTCAGTTACCTCGAGGGTGACAGTGAGGGTATCGCCTAACAATACGGGTGCACGGAACTGAATATTCTGACTGAGGTAGACCGAGCCCGGCCCAGGCAATTGCATGGCAATCGCGGCGCTAATGAGGGCGCCGGTAAGCATGCCGTGGGCAATACATTCGCCAAACGCGGTGGTGGCTGCGTAGTCGGGGTCCAGATGCAGCGGGTTGTGATCCCCCGAGATCGCGGCGAAGGCCTCGACCTCCTGATTGGTGATGAGCCGCGTGTAGGTCGTGGTATCACCGATGGCGATTTCATCGAAGGTCATATTGCTGATTTGCATCCTGCGTTTTCCTCGTTTCGTTCCGGTCTGTTTTTCTGCGTCTCTTTCCCCTGCTGTGGGTGACGTGAGCCCTGTGGGTTGGATTCACATCTCCGCGTCGGGAGGTTGACCCCGCACCGCGCGATCCACATCATACCCAAACCACCTAAGTTACCCGAGACAAACCCATGACGGAAACGGTCCAGAGCGCGATCGCAGCTACGCTTGATGCGCTGAGCATTCCCAGCCGCATTGATACCGACAGCTACCCCTCCATCGTTGCCTTGTTTGAGGAGGCGCTGTCGACCTACCGCGACGAGGCCGCCTGCAGCAGCGTGGGGCACACCCTGACCTACGCCGATCTCGACCGGCTCTCGGCCCAGTTTGCGGGTTGGCTGCAGCACGGTGCGGGGCTGGAGCAGGGCGATCGCGTTGCCGTGCAGATGCCGAACCTCATCCAGTATCTGGTGGTGTGCTTGGGCGCGCTGCGGGCTGGCATGGTGGTGGTCAACACCAATCCGCTATACACCGAACGGGAACTCGAGCATCAGCTCAACGACGCGGGCGTGAAGGTCATGGTCGTGCAGGCCAACGTGGCGCAGACAGCGGCCGCGGTGCTACCCAAGACCGGTGTACAGACCGTTGTAGTCACCGAGATAGCGGACCTTCACCCACAGCCGAAGCGCGCTCTGATCAATTTTCTCGTGAAATATGTGAAGCGGATGGTGCCGGCGTTCTCGATACCCGGTGCGCTCAGGCTGAATGCCGTGCTGAAGGCCGGGGCGAAAACGCCCTACCGCGCGTCGATTCTTAACCGTGATGATTTGGCCATGCTTCAGTACACCGGCGGCACCACGGGAGTTGCCAAGGGAGCCATGCTCACCCACGGCAATCTGATTGCGAATGTGCTGCAGAGTGATGCCTTCTTTGCCACCCACGACATGGAAGGACGGGGCAGCACGGTTCTGCAACCGCTGCCGGTGTATCACATCTATGCATTCACGGCGTCGATGTACGCCCTGCGCATTGGCGCGCATACCGCCTTCGTGCCCAATCCCCGCGACCTACCGTCGGTGGTCAAAGCCTTTGATGAACATCGTCCGGCGCTGTTCTGTGGGCTCAATACGCTGTTCGTCGCGCTGTGCAACGACGAGGGTTTCCGCGCCCTCGACTTCTCAAATTTGCAGGTCACGTTGTCGGGGGGCATGGCGCTGACCCACGATGCAGCGAATCGCTGGGCTGAGGTCACAGGTTGCATAGTGTCTGAGGGCTATGGACTGACCGAAACCTCCCCGACCGTATCGGGGAACCCGGGTAACGGTGTACAGATCGGTACCATCGGCGTGCCGGTGCCCAGTACCGAGATTCAGATTCGCGACGATGAGAGCAACCCTCTTG
>JACETJ010000004.1 GCA_013911345.1 Congregibacter sp. | reverse complement strand
CAACCCCAAGATAGGCGGGTCTGATGGACAATGCAAGCAGAGGATGCTGGGTCTTTTTTGTGGACATTCTGTGGGTAACGTATCGCCGTGGGCCGAGGAGTTTCGCTAAGCCCCTGACTTTTATATTGAAAAGGCGCTTATCCCCGGCACTGCCCGGCGAGAAACATTTTTGTCTTTTTTGTTGAAAAAACGGTAATACCCACAGCCTCGGATAGGGGCGGGGGCGATCAGGCGTTGAGTAGCAGCTCCATCAGCGCTTTTTGCGCGTGCAGACGATTTTCCGCTTCTTGCCAGATAACGGATTCGGGCGCGTCCATCAGCTCTGCCGTGATTTCCTCGCCGCGGTGAGCTGGTAGGCAATGCATGTAAAGCGCATCGGTCGACGCGCGATCGAGGAGTGCACGATTCAATTGGTAAGGCGCCAACACCGCCTCGCGCGCAGCCTGTTCGCTTTCCTGGCCCATCGATGCCCACACATCAGTCACCAGCAAATGTGCGCCCTCTGCAGCGGCTGAGGGGTCGCGTTCAATGCTTGCATGTTGTCCGCAGGCTTCAAGCAAGGCGGGGTCCGGGTCATAACCTTCGGGGCAGGCCACTACCAGCTCAAAATTGAGTTGTCGTGCCGCATTCATCCAGGAATGACACACATTGTTGCCGTCCCCTAGCCAGACGACCTTGCGCCCGCTGATGTCCCCTCTGGTTTCAAAATAGGTCTGCAAATCTGCCAGAATTTGGCACGGGTGGTAATCGTCCGTCAGTCCATTGATGACAGGCACACTGGAGTGCGCGGCAAAATCTTCGACGTCTGCGTGCGCAAACGTTCTGATCATGACGATGTCGACCATTGAGGAGATTACGCGGGCGCTGTCCGCGATGGGCTCACCCCGCCCCAGCTGGGTGTCCTGACCTGATAAAAAAAGAGCGCTACCGCCAAGTTGTGCCATACCGGCTTCGAAAGACACCCGGGTACGGGTCGACGCCTTGGTAAAAATCATGGCCAACACTTTGCCTTCTAGGCTGCGCGGCGCCGTGCCCGCCCGGTGTTGTGCTTTCAGCTCGATTGCCCTGCCGATCAGCGTCCTGATTTCATCAGACGAGAGATCCATCAGGGTCAGAAAATGCCTGTGCGCGCTCATCGGTGTCCTTCCTGTTGTGCCACGTCGTTGAGTATGTGCGCGATGCCCGCACCCAGCTCTCCGGCCTGCTCGGTTGTCATTACCAGTGGCGGCAAGACGCGGATGGTGTCGCCGCCCGCGATATTGAGCAACAGGCCCTGCTTGAGACCGCGCGTCACGATCTCATCGGTTGCCACATTGGGTTGCACGCCTATCATCAGTCCCATGCCACGTACTTCCTTGATAAGGCTGGTATCGGCTAGATAGTCGTGTAACCCGCTGAGCATTGCTTCCCGGATCACAGCGGCCCTTTGCATCACGCCATCTTCAGCCAATGCAGTGAGTACTGCTTGTGCCGCGGCGCAGCATAGGGGGTTGCCGCCATACGTGGAGCCGTGATCACCCGGCCCCAATTGCTCGGCAGCGACGCCTCGCGCCATGCAGACGCCGATGGGTAAGCCATTGCCGAGGCCCTTGGCGGTGAGCAATACATCGGGCGCCACCCCCAATTGCTCACACACATAGGTCGATCCGCATCGGCCGTTGCCTGTTTGCACCTCATCGAAAATCAATAGCCATTCGTGCTCGATGCACAACGCTCGGAGACCCAGCAGATAGTCCAGGCTCAGTGGCCTAATGCCACCCTCGCCAAGGATAGGCTCCACCAACACTGCGACGATATCCTCACGCTCAGCCGCTAGCGTTTCAACCGCGGTTAGATCGTCGGGTGCGACACGCTGGAAGCCCTCCAGTAGCGGGCCAAAACCCTGCCGTATTTTCTGGTTGCCAGTCGCCGAGAGCGCACCCAGAGTGCGGCCATGGAAGGCGCCGTCTAGCACGACGATCTGAGGCGACTCGATCCCCTTTTGATGGCCGTAGCGGCGGGCGAGTTTGATAGCGGCTTCATTCGCCTCGGCACCGGAATTGCAGAAAAACATATTTTCCATGCCGGTCACGGCGCGAAGCTGTTCGGCGACTTCTTCCTGAAGGCCAATGTGGAATAGATTGGATGTATGAATCAGCCGCTTTGTCTGTTCAGTGACTGCCTCAGTCACGCGCGGATACTGATGCCCCAGATTGGTCACCGCTATGCCCGATAGACCATCCAGATAGGCGCGGCCCGAGGTGTCGTAAAGCACCGCTCCTTCTCCTCTCGAGAAGGTGACGGGCAGACGACCGTAGGTCGGCATAATGGCGGGTGACGCGTCTGGCATGGGGGATGAGCCCCTCTTGGTAGCGGGGAAGCAAGATTAGCTGAGCGTCGGCTCGAGTCAAATCCGCAGTGTGTGCGCTTTTACGTCCTGGGCACCACTCGTGACGCCCTTGTCGTATTACAATGGCGGTTTTCACGCCGGCCTAGCCACAGTCGGTGGCAGCCACCACGGAGTAATTTATGGACATCATGGAGACCATCCGCGAGCAGGTAGAGGGCAACCGCATCATCCTTTACATGAAAGGCTCGCCCAACCAGCCGCAGTGCGGCTTCTCTGCTCGCACCGTACAGGCACTCATGTCCTGTGGAGAGCGCTTCGCGTACGTCGATGTGCTGAGCAGCCCCGAGATTCGGGCCAACTTGCCCACTTACGCTAACTGGCCGACTTTCCCTCAGCTCTGGGTCGGCGGTGAGTTGGTGGGTGGTTGTGACATTGTGTGCGACATGGAAGCCTCTGGGGAGCTGAAGGAGCTGGTATCTGCCGGTGCTAGTGAGGGCGACGACTGAGTCCAAGCAGGACTGCGGGCAAGGTAATGGATATTCAGACCGCTATGAGGGAAATGGGGCGCTCGGCCCGCGCTGCTGCAAGAGTATTGGCGGCATCCACTGCCGAGCAGCGCAACGAGGCCTTGCTGCAGATCCGCGCAGCGATTGCCGCTGATCGCGACGCCATTCTGGCTGCCAATGAGCGGGATCTGGAGGAGGGCCGACAGAACGGACTCGAGGCCGCCTTGCTCGATCGTCTCGCTATCACACCAGCTCAACTCGATGTGTTGCAAGAAGGGCTCTCTCAGGTTGCCGCACTGCCCGATCCCATTGGCCATGTATCGGATATGCAACGCATGCCGTCGGGTATCGATGTCGGCACTATGCGCGTCCCTCTCGGAGTGATCGGCATGATTTACGAGTCGCGGCCGAATGTGACGATAGAAGCGGCGTCGCTGTGCCTCAAGGCGGGAAATGCAGTGATTTTGCGAGGGGGTTCGGAGGCGATTCACTGCAACACGACGCTGGGTGAGTCACTTGCGGCAGGGTTGTCGGCGGCTGGTTTGCCAGTGGAAGCGGCCCAGGTTGTGCCAGTGGTGGATCGAGCAGCAGTGGGCGCATTGCTCACCATGCCAGAATACGTCGATATGGTGGTGCCGCGGGGGGGCAAGGGTCTGATCGAGCGCGTTGCGGCAGAGAGCAAAGTGCCGGTGCTTGCGCACCTCGATGGCATTTGCCACGTGTATATCGATGCCGACGCCGATCCTGACAAGGCCCACCGTATTGCCTTCAATGCCAAAACCCAGCGCTACGGCACCTGCAACACCATGGAGACGCTGTTAGTCGCCAAGGCGCAGGCGGGCATGTTGCCTGCCCTCGTCTCAGCGCTTCAAGCGGAGGGCGTTGAGGTAAGAGGCTGTGAGGCCTCTCGACAAGCGGCCCCTGATATCACCGTCGATGCGCTGGAAGCAGATTGGTCTACTGAGTATCTTGCCCCGATTCTCTCGATCAGACTGGTCGAGGACGTTACCGAGGCCATGGCGCACATCGCCCGGTACGGGTCGGATCACACCGAGAGCATCGTGACAGAGAACCTCGTCGCGGCGGAACGCTTTTTGCGAGAGGTCGACTCGGGCTCCGTCATGCACAACGCGTCTACCCGCTTTGCCGACGGGTTTGAGTATGGTCTGGGCGCTGAGATCGGTATCTCTACAGGCAAACTTCACGCCAGGGGTCCAGTGGGGCTAGAAGGTCTGACCTCACGTAAATACATTGTCAAAGGGGATGGTCACATCCGCCAGTGAATGCAGCATCGATGAACGATACACAGGGCCCTCTGGGCTTTTTGGGTGGCGCCTTTGACCCGGTCCATATTGGCCACTTGCGCGGCGCCATTGCGGTGCGGGAGCGGCTCGGCCTGGAGCGGGTTGACCTGATCCCTGCCGCGCAATCACCCCTCAAAGACACAGCGATAGTCAGTTCTGCACATCGACTCGCGATGCTGCACCTGGCCGTTGCAGAGGCGCCGGGGCTGTCTGTCGATGCCCGTGAGCTTGACAGGCCAGGACCCTCCTACACGATTGAAACACTGGAGAGTCTGCGGCAAGAGTTGGGCGATCAGCGCACGCTTTTTTGGATTGTCGGAGCAGATAATCTTGCGACGTTGCCCCAGTGGTCCCGGTGGCAGCAGTTATTGGACTTTGTGCACCTCGCTGTCATTGATCGCCCGGGTGCCAAGCAACCATGTCAAGAAGTGGCAGCATGGCTCGACCAATATCGGGATGATGTAGCCGCCTTGCGATCTAGGCCTCATGGCGGTGTGATCACGCTCGAGCAGCCGTTACTGGACATTGCCTCCAGTGATATTCGCGCGATGATTGGCACCGGCCGTGATCCCCGCTTTCTGCTTCCGGGCAGCGTTATGGAGTATATTTCCCAGCATGTTCTATTCAGTCAAAACGACACATGACAACTGATACGCCTGTTTTGGCAGAGGCCAATGGCGCAGATTTGCTGCTGATCGCCAAGCAGGCTCTCGAGGACCTCAAAGCAGTGGAGCCCGTGGTACTGGACGTACGCGAGCTTAGCTCGGTGATGGACTGGCTCATAGTTGCCAGCGGCACGTCGAGTCGTCATGTGAAATCTCTCTCGGGTAGCGTGATTATGAAGGCCAAGGAGCAGGGTGTTCGGCCCATAGGCGTTGAGGGAGAGCGAGTTGGCGAGTGGGTGTTGGTAGATTTTGGCGACGTTGTGGTGCACGTAATGCAACCAGCAGCGCGTAGTTTGTATGACCTTGAGCGATTGTGGTCTGTGCAGGCCACCGAACCTGAGAGTAGCTGATGCGGCTCCGGGTGCTGGCAGTGGGGCAAAGAATGCCGGCATGGGTGGATCAGGGGGTGGACGAATACGCCCGACGTCTGCCGCGAGAGATGCCTGTGGAGTGGCTGGATATTCCTCCGGCTAAACGGGGAGGGGCATCCGTTGATCAGTACCGGCAGCTGGAAGCCGATGCCATATGTGCAAAGCTGACCAGAGACGATCACTTGGTCGCGCTCGATGTGGCGGGTACAGCCATCAGCACCGAAGTGATTGCGGAGCGCCTTGACCAATGGCGCATGCAGGGTCAGCAGGTCAGCATCGCAATTGGTGGTCCCGATGGATTGCATTCCCGCGTTCTTGATATGGCAAAGGAGCGCTGGTCTTTGGGTCGTATTACGCTGCCTCATCCGCTGGTGCGGGTCATTCTCTCCGAGCAGTTGTATCGTGCATGGTCTGTGCGGGCCGGTCATCCCTACCACCGGGGTAGCTGATGGCGCGACCTCTGGATGCGTTGCGAGATACCCGCCGGGAGTGGATGATCAATCGCTCGAGGCTCATCGCCGCGTTGTTGGGCGTCAGTCTACTGCTAACCATTCTTGTCTACCGCTACTACTCCTTGCAGATCGTCCAGCATGACGATTTTCTAACTCAGTCGGATCGCAACCGCATCAGAGTGGAGGTCATTCCTCCGACCCGCGGACAAATCGTCGATCGAAAAGGGCGGCTATTGGCGGCGAACAAACCGACCTTCGTTATCGGAGTGGTGCGTGAGCGAAGCGAGAACCCTGCGGCTTTGACTCAAACTCTGGTCGAGCGCTTGTCGCTGACGGATCGCGAGCTTGAGGCCTTTCAGGAGCGCTCCGAGCGCCGCCGCCCGTTTGAGGCTGTGCCTATCAAGCTGGGCCTGGACGATGCCGCACTGGCAACAGTGGCGGTGGATTTACACCAGCTTCCAGGGGTTGTGGTAGACGCCCAACTGACGCGTGACTACCCCTACGGCGAAGCACTCAGTCATGTTTTGGGATATGTGGGCAGGGTCAGCGCTGAGGATTTACAGGCGCTCGATGCAGAGCGTTATCGGGGCACCCTGCACACAGGGAAAGTGGGTCTGGAGAAGCGCTACGAACCCTTACTGCATGGTAAACCCGGGTACCAGCACGTTGAGACCAACGCGCATGGACGCGTATTGCGCGTTTTGGAAAAGCAGTCACCGGAGCCAGGACAAAATCTGCGCCTGTATTTAGATCTGGATCTTCAGCGTGAGGCGGTTGCGGCGCTCGGTGACCAAAGAGGCGCTGTCGTGGCCCTTGACCCTCTCACCGGCGGCGTTCTGGCCATGGTCTCCAATCCCAGCTATGACGCCAACCTGTTTGTCGAAGGCATCAGCTATGCGGCCTACGCCGAATTGCGGGGCTCGTTAGACACGCCTCTCCTCAATCGAGCCGTTCAGGGGCAGTACCCGCCAGGATCAACGATAAAGCCTCTGATCAGCCTTGGCGCTTTGGCGCGGGATTTTATTACGCCGGACACTGCCGTGCCCGATCCGGGTTGGTACCAACTGCCAGGGGATGATCGACGTTACCGGGATTGGACCCTGAGGGTACGTGGCACGGGTCACGCCGAGACTGTCGATCTGCGGCTCGCTATTGCCGAATCCTGTGATACGTATTACTACGATCTAGCTCATCGTATGGGGATCGATACGATGGCCGAGGCGCTGGAGCCGTTTGGCCTAGGGCAGCGCACCGGTATTGATACGACCGGTGAGCAGAACGGTATTTTGCCCAGCAGTCGATGGAAGCGTGAAGCACTTGGTGAGCCCTGGTATCCGGGCGAAACGATCAGTGCAGGTATTGGTCAAGGTTACATGTTGGCCACGCCTTTGCAGTTGGCTCAGGCGGTGATGGTGCTGGCCAACAAAGGCGAGAGCTTCGTGCCGTCGGTGGTCCATCGAGTCGGTGATCTTACAGTCGGTGGCGAGCGGCGCCCTGCAGTCCTTGTGGACGATGCGGACTGGCAGGCAGTCGTAGCGGGCATGGTCGATGTGGTCCACTCGGCAAGCGGGACAGCGGCGGCAATCTCTAAAGATATTGGCTATCAGATTGCGGGAAAAACCGGCACGTCTCAGGTCGTGAGCATCGCTCAGGATGCGGTCTATGATGAGGATGCGATTAGTGAACGCAATCGGAATCATGGACTTTTCGTTGCTTTTGCACCCGTCGAAAGTCCGCGAATCGTCGTCGCCGTGATTGCTGAAAACGGAGGTGGTAGCAGTGCAGCCTCGCCCGTAGCCCGGCGTGTGCTGGACGCCTGGTTGGCTGAGCCGACAGATGTCTGAGTACACACGCTTTCTCGAGGGTTCAACTCGAGACTTTTCCCGACCCCGGACGCCTGCCGATAGGCTCCACCTCGATGTGGTGTTACTGACGCCTGTGCTGGGCATCATGATGATCGGCTTGTTTGTGTTGTTCAGCGCATCTGACGGCGATTGGGACACGGTCAGTCGCCAGATCCGCAATTTCGTAGTCGGCTTTGGTGTGCTGTTGGTGGTAGCGCAAATTCGCCTCGACACAGTGCAACGATGGGCGCCCGCCCTCTATCTTGTAGCACTTCTGTTGTTGTTGCTGATCCCGTTTTTCGGCGTCGGTGCAAAGGGAGCGCAGCGCTGGTTGAGTCTTGGTTTTATGCGCTTCCAACCGTCTGAGATCATGAAGATTGCTATGCCGTTGATGGTGGCTGCGTGGGTTGTCCGGCACGGGTTACCGCCGCGGCCCGGCGTCACAGTGACGGCGCTCTTGATCATCGCTTTGCCCGCCGTTGCCATTGCCACTCAGCCGGATCTCGGAACGGCCATTTTGGTGGCGGCCAGTGGTGCTTTTGTCGTGTTCATGGCTGGGGTCAGCTGGTGGCAAATCATCTCAGGCGCATTGGCAGCCTTGGCCTGTATATGGCCGGCATGGTTGTTCGTGCTCAAGGATTATCAGAAGCAGCGCATTCTGACGCTGTTCGACCCTGAGGCCGATAAATTGGGTGCAGGGTGGAACATTATTCAGTCTAAGACCGCGATTGGCTCTGGGGGTTGGTCTGGTAAAGGCTGGCTTCAGGGCACTCAGTCGCATCTGGACTTTTTGCCCGAGAGTCAAACCGATTTCATCATCGCAGTGCTCGCGGAAGAATGGGGTCTCAGGGGAGTGCTGGGCCTGGTAATACTTTATGGCATGGTCGTGGCGCGTGGTCTCTGGATCAGTTTCACGGCGCAAACGAGTTACGGTCGGTTGCTTGCGAGTGCCATTACGCTGACGTTTTGTGTTTATGTCATCGTGAATATGAGTATGGTCGCCGGGATTCTGCCCGTCGTTGGCGTGCCGCTGCCTTTCGTCAGTTTTGGCGGTACATCTATCGTCACCCTGCTGCTGGGTTTCGGTATTCTCACTGCTATTAGCACCGAAAAAAGGATTTTGTCGCGATGAGTTATGTCCCTCGATTGTTCCAGGCACATAGGGGTTTTTTGATCAGCGGTCTATTGCTGCTTTGGCTGGCGGCCGGATTCAAGCCGTCTGCGCTTGCGGGAGATTATAGTGACCGAGAGGCGGCAAGAGCCGTGATTCTCGCGGCGCAAGAAGCCGGCGTGGATCCTGTCTGGGCGCAGGGATTGGTCGATGAAGCAGCGCGACAGCAGAGCATCCTCGACGCCATTGCCCGTCCGGCTGAAAAAACCAAAGCGTGGCACGAGTACCGAAACATTTTTCTGACTGATCGCCGCATTAGAGAAGGCGTGTCTTTCTGGAGCACTCATACTGAGACACTGGATACGGTCGCTGCACGCACCGGTGTGCCAGCGGAATTGATCGTAGCCATTATCGGCGTTGAGACATACTACGGACGCATCACAGGGAGTTATCGAGTGGTTGATGCACTGGCAACACTCGCTTTTGACTATCCGCGGCGGTCAGCGTTTTTTACCGGCGAGCTGGAGCAATTTCTCATTTTGGCATGGGAGTCGGGGAAGGACCCCCTGGCGCTCAAGGGCTCTTACGCGGGCGCTATGGGTTACGGTCAGTTTATGCCTTCAAGTTACCGCGCCTACGCGCGGGCTTATGAGGGTGAGGACGCGCCAGATATTTGGGACGACCCGGCCGACGCCATAGCCAGTGTGGCGCATTACCTGAAGGCGCATGGTTGGCGCTCAGGAGAACCTGTGATCGCGGATGGTGTTCCGAACGATCCGGCCCCCGATTTATTTGAGAGCGGATTGAAGCCGACGAAAACGGTTGCGGCTCTGGCGTTAGAGGGGTTGAGTGCCGCGGATCCGCTTGAGCCTTCAAGAAAGGCAACCCCGCTCCGCCTCGAAGAGGAGGCCGGTATGCGCTATTGGTTGGGCTTGCATAACTTCTACGTCATCACGCGTTACAACCACAGTGCGATGTATGCGATGGCAGTGTGGGATCTGAGTCAAGCGATTGTTGCTGCGCGCCCCGCCTCTTGATTCCCATGATGCGCATCGGCGTATGCGTCACCTTGGTAGGCTTGGCCGGTTGCGCTTCATTTCGCGATGATGCGCCCTCAATCGAGCCGGACTACGCGCCATCGTCTTCAATCAAGCCCCTATGGCAGGACGCAGTCCCGCGTCCCGACCCCATTCTGCCGCAAGGCAATCGCAGTCCCTACGAGGTCAATGGCGAGTCGTATACAGTGCTGCCAACGGCCAGAGCCTACCGAGAGCAGGGCATCGCGTCTTGGTATGGCATGAAATTTCAGGGGCGCCCCACGAGCAACGGCGAAACCTTCGACGTATTTGCTGCCTCAGCCGCCCATCGTTCACTCCCGATTCCCAGCTATGTTCGGGTTACCAATCTGAGTAATGATGAGAGCGTTCTGCTGAGGGTCAACGACCGTGGCCCTTTTCACCCGGATCGGCTGATTGATGTGTCTTATGGTGCGGCTTTGCAGCTCGGGTTCGCAGAGCAAGGCACGACGGCCGTGCTGGTGGAATCGGTAGACCTTGAGGGAGTCGATGACAGACGCAACTTGGTGGGCGCGGCATACCGGTTTCTGCAGCTGGGCGCCTATGCGTCGGGGGTTACTGCGGACCAGCTGGCCAAGGAAATCAGGGAGCGATGGGATTATCCGGTGATGGTGACTGCCGTGGACACAGAGGGTGCTCGGCTGCATCGGGTTAGAGTGGGGCCGTTTAGTGGCGCAGATGAGTTGGAAAGGGCACGCACCAGATTGATAGCAGCAGACTATCCCACACCTCAACGTTTGCCCTGAGGCCACGATTTTCATCGCGGGCCCTGCAAGCGTAAACTGACGCGGTTTTCACATAGCCTTTCCGGAGAATCCATCGATGATAGGAGCGAAGAAGATGTTGAGGCGCTGGTTGTGGTGCGTGATGGGTTTGACGTGGTTGCCGCTGATTGGCGCCGCTAACACAGGCCTAGTCCCCACACCGCCCAGCATCAATGCTGACTCCTACCTGTTAGTCGATTTCGACACGGGCGCCGTGCTGGTCGAGCACAACCCTGATCTGCAGCTGCCTCCAGCCAGCCTGACCAAGCTGATGACTGCCTACATTCTGGCTCAGGAAGTCGAGCTCGGTCGTCTGAGTCTGGATGATGTGGTGCCCGTGAGCCGGAATGCCTGGTCTCAAAACCCGGTGTTCAAGGGCTCCTCGTTGATGTGGATTGAGCCAGGGAAGCCGGTGACGGTAGCGGAGCTTGAGAGGGGCATTGTGATTTCGTCGGGCAACGATGCGACGGTTGCGATTGCAGAGCACATTGCCGGTAGTGAGGCGGCTTTTGTCGATCTGATGAACCGTTATGCAGAAGAGATGAGACTGACGGGGACTCATTTTGAGAACAGCCATGGTTTACCCCACCCCGAACATTTATCCACTGCGCGCGATCTTGCGCTGACCGCCGCTGCCGCCATTCGCGACCACCCTGAGCGATACGCGGTTTATAAAGAGCAGAGCTATACCTATAACGACATTACGCAATACAACCGTAATCACTTACTCCGTGAGGATGAGTCTGTTGACGGTTTGAAGACGGGTTACACCAGCGTTGCCGGGTATGGCTTGGTGGCTTCGGCGGAGCGCGAGGGCATGCGCCTGATTTCTGTGGTGATGGGGAGTAGTTCAACATCAAGCCGCAAGTCAGAGACCCGGAGTCTGCTGAACTATGGGTTCCGATTTTATGAGACCGTTACTCCGTTGACTGCAGGCGCAGCGCTCGCCGAGGACCGTGTCTGGAAAGGCGAGACGCAGCAGGTAGCACTTGGGGTGACTACGGACCTTGTGTTGACACTGCCAAGAAGCACCGCGCAGATTGCCCCATCAATTGAGATCGACGCGCCATTGATTGCCCCGCTGAGGGTGGGCGATGTGGTCGGCCGCGTCGTATTGACTCGATCTGGCGAGCCTGTGGGAGAGGCCCCGCTTGAAGTCCTGCAGGCGATAGAGCCCGCCGGATTTTTCGCGCGGTTGTGGGACACGATACTGCTCTGGTTTCAACAGCTACTGGGTTAATTGACAGTGAGCGAAGACCCGCCAAAGATCGTCTTTCCCTGCGCGTACCCCATCAAAGTACTGGGCAGGGCAGAATCGGCATTTCAGCCGGCAGTGATGACAGTGTTCAATCAACATGCGGCCGGATTCTCGGAGCAGGACGTGGTGGTCAAGGACTCTCGAAAAGGCACATTCCAATCGATCACGGTCACCATTGAGGCGCAGAGTGAAGAGCAGCTGCGCGAGATTCATCAAGATTTGATGGATACCGGTCTGGTATCCATGGTGCTCTGACCCCGTGTTGTGTCGACGTTTGGGCGCGGTCGACTTTGAGTCGACGTTCGACGCGATGAAAGCTTTCACCGCGTCGCGGACCCCCGACACGGAAGACGAAATTTGGCTGCTCCAACACCTGCCCGTCTACACGCAAGGCCTGTCGGGTAAGCCAGAGCACGTGCTCGACCCCGGTGACGTCCCGATCATTCAGATCGATCGGGGTGGCCAAGTGACCTATCACGGCCCCGGGCAGTGGATCGCTTATGTGCTCTACGACCTGCGTCGGGCGAACGTTAATGTCAGGCAGCTGGTCAATTTGCTCGAAGCTGCAGTGGTGAACGTGTTGGGCGAATGGGACATCCAAGCTTATGGCGATCCCGATGCGCGCGGTGTATATGTCGACGGATGCAAGATCGCTGCGTTGGGCTTGAAGGTCAGCAAAGGACGCAGTTATCACGGTCTGTCACTCAACGTCGATATGGACCTGGCTCCGTTTAAGGGCATCAATCCCTGCGGTTACGAAGGACTTGAAGTCACCTCCCTCGCCGCACTGATGGGCCTTGATTGTCCTGCCATGGATCAAGTGGGCGAAGCCCTGCTTAAACACCTAGAGGCGCTATTACCCGGTTCAGACTGACGCCAGTGGTATTGGCTGGCATAATCGCGCCTCCTCCAAGGAGCCACCATGTCTGAACTACAGCGCGACATCGACGCGCGCCGCACCTTCGCCATTATTTCTCACCCTGACGCCGGTAAGACAACCATGACCGAGAAGCTGTTGCTTCTCGGTCAGGCCATTCAGGTCGCCGGTTCTGTGAAAGGTAAGCGCGGGCCCCATGCCACCTCGGACTGGATGACGCTTGAGCAGGAGCGCGGTATTTCTGTTACGTCATCGGTCATGCAGTTTCCCTACAGGGAGCGCTGGGTGAATTTATTGGATACGCCGGGCCACGAGGATTTCTCAGAGGACACTTATCGGACGCTCACGGCAGTGGATTCGGCACTCATGATGATCGACGGTGCCAAGGGCGTCGAGGACCGGACCATTAAGCTGATGAAAGTCTGCCGCCTCCGGGACACACCCATCATGACGTTTGTCAATAAACTCGACCGAGACACCCGTGACCCTATTGAACTGGTGGATGAGGTCGAGGAAGTACTGGGCATTGCCGGAGCCCCTATCAACTGGCCTATTGGCATGGGCCGAGATTTCAGCGGTGTTTACAACCTCTACACCGATACGATTCATCGCTACCATGCGGGTAGCGGTAGTGCTCTGGCGGAAGAGGATTTGATTGTCGGTCTCGATTCAGACGAGGCCAGAGCGCTGCTGGCGGAAAATTACGATGGCTTTCTCGAGGAGATCGAGTTGGTCCGCGGTGCCTCTCACGAGTTCTCGCTTGAGGCGTTCTTGGCCGGCCAGCTGACACCAGTCTTTTTCGGGACGGCGCTTGGAAACTTTGGCGTCAGGGAGATGCTCAATGATTTCGTTGAGTGGGCGCCTGCCCCTCAACCCAGAGTCGCTTCAGAGCGACTCATTGAGGCGTCCCAGCAGGATTTCACCGGTTTCGTCTTCAAGATTCAGGCAAACATGGACCCGAAGCACCGGGATCGTATTGCCTTCATGCGCATTTGTTCAGGCCGCTACGACAAGGGGATGAAGATGCGTCACGTGCGCATCGACAAAGATGTTCGCATCGCCGACGCGGTGACCTTTCGCGCGGGGGATCGCACGTTGGTGGAGTCGGCGGTGGCAGGCGACATTATTGGCCTGCATAACCACGGCACGATTCAAATCGGCGACACCTTTACGACTGGAGAGGCGATTCGTTTTACCGGCATTCCCCACTTCGCACCCGAGCTGTTCCGGCGCATCCGGTTAACAGATCCGATGAAGGCCAAAGCATTACAAAAAGGGCTGCAGCAGCTGTCCGAGGAGGGCTCGACGCAGGTGTTCTCTCCACTGAATAGCAGCGACCTCATCGTGGGTGCTGTCGGTCAATTGCAATTTGATGTGGTGGCTTACCGATTAGCTGATGAGTACAAGGTCGAGGCACTCTACGAGCCGGTCAACATCTACACGGTCCGCTGGATAGAGGCCGAAGATGAACGCAAGCTCGAAGAGTTCCGCAAGAAAGCGGTGGAGCATTTGTCTGAAGATGGCGGTGGTTATCTCACCTATCTGGCGCCCACCCGCGTTAACCTCTCACTGATGGAGGAGCGGTGGCCCGACATTCGCTTTCGTGAGACGCGAGAGCACTAGCACGGCTCAAAGCAGTGCTTCGATGTCGCTCGCGATCGCCTCGGGCTTGGTAGAGGGTGCGTAGCGCTTGACCACCTCACCCTGTTGGTTAACCAGAAACTTCGTGAAGTTCCACTTGATGCGCTTGCTGCCAAGTACGCCCGGAGCCTTTTCTTTCAGGTGCGCGAACAAAGGGTGGCTGGCTGCGCCATTGACCTCGATCTTGCTAAACAGCGGGAAGCTGGTCTGGTAATTCAGATCGCAGAAGGACTGAATGTCTTCCTCATTGCCGGGTTCTTGGCCGCCAAATTGATTGCAGGGAAAAGCCAGCACAGAAAAGCCGCGTTCTCCGTAGGATTTTTGTAGTGACTCCAGGCCCTCGTATTGCGGGGTAAACCCGCACTTGGAGGCCGTATTCACAATCAGCAATACCTTGCCGCCAAAATCACCGAGCGCGGTGTCTTCGCCATTTGCCCGAGCGGCAGAAAAATCCAAAACAGTCGTCATAGCGTGCTCCATAGAGGCTGTGGGGTAACGGGGTGGTCAGGCAGAGAGGTAGGTTTCCAACTCAAAGTCTGTCACGCGGCGCTCAAACTCGGCCAGTTCCTGCTTTTTGACCTCGCTGAAAGCGAATTGAAACTCCGCGGAGAGTGTCTCGCGCACATTGGCAGAGTCCGAGAACCGTGCGATGGCCTCCGCCATGTGTCCTGGCAGGCAAACGTTGGCATCGTCTTCAACCCACGCATTGCCACTGATCGGAGGAGGGGCCTCACACTGACGATCAATCCCCATGTATATCCCCGCCAGCAGCGCGGCCACTGCGAGATACGGATTACTGTCTGCACCGGCGACGCGATGCTCAATGCGGGTAGCCTGGCTGGGACTGGCGGGAATTCGCAGTGCGGTAGTGCGGTTGTCGTAGCCCCAGTTAGGTTGCGTCGGCGCATGATTCCCCGCCTGAAATCTACGGTAAGCGTTGTAGCTGGGTGCAAAAATTAGCTGAGTGTCGGCCATGAGGTCGAGGCATCCGGCGACCGCCTGACGCAACAGCGGGGTGCCCTCGACATTGCCGCTGTCAAAAACATTCTGGCCCGAGGTGTCCAGTAGGCTGCAATGAGCGTGCATTCCATTGCCTGCCTGATTCTCCATGGGCTTTGGCATAAAGCTTGCCAGCGAGCCGAATCGTTCTGCTACGGCGCAAATGCACCGCTGCATGCGAATGATTTGATCGCAATAGGCGACTGCGTTGTCCGAGTACGCGACATTAATTTCGTACTGAGCTGGTGCAGCTTCTTTTAGCACGCCTTCGTAGGGTAGTCCCTGAACCGCAAAACTCGCTTTCAGCGCGTCAAACAACGCCGCGTGTTCATCAAGGGCGCTGAGGCCGTATAGATTGCCGCCTGTCTCATTCTCGGCGGGCAGCGCGTCTCGCAATGTCTGGTTTTCATCTGGACGCTTGAACAAGTTGAACTCAAGCTCAATGGCGACCCTGGGCACCAGCCCCTTTTTTTCGAGCTTGTCGGCAATCTGCGCTAGCACCTGCCGCGGGTCAGAGAGGAGGGGCGCTCCGTCGTCCTTGAACATCGTCAGTACGACCTGAGCGCGATCTACGCCGGTGGCGGTCAACACCGGGACCAGAGAGTCCGGTACCGCCTGACACCAGCCATCGAGATCCCCGTTGTCGAGGGCGATTCTCGGCACGTCGCGACCCCAAGCGTCTTGAGCCACAGCTGATTTGGGTAGCTTCACACCATCGGAGAGGAGCGCAGGTAACTTTTCAACGGGCAGCCACTTGCCGCGGGCTGCGCCATTACAGTCCGTGATGAGGGCCTCAACCGTCTCGATGTCAGGGTGTTGGGTCAGCAGTGTGTCAGCGTTCGAGTGCATCAAGGGAATCTCTGTGGAGGTGGCGAGTTTAACCTCGTGGACACAGCCTCACCAGTCGAGGGGCGAGGTGCGCCAGCGGTTTTCCCAAGCGGTCCGGACCTTGTTGGGATAGCGCAGGCTGCCGCTGGAACCGTTGTAGGCCGCTAGTGCTCGATTCAGGTTCTGATCTTCCCGATCCAAATAGAAGCGCAGGATATGACAGCCGTAGCGAAGATTCGTCGCGGTGTGAGTCAAATTGTCGTCGCCTCGCCCGATTTCATCTTTCCAGAAGGGCATGACCTGCATCAGACCCTGAGCTCCTACGCGGGAGATCGCGTAGCGATCGAAGGCGCTCTCAACCTCAATCACGGACAGCACCAACTCGGGCGGCAAATTGAGTTGACTCGCCTGCTGGTGTACCTGCGTCAGCAGATCCAGGCGCTCCGCGGGGTCGGCGAGAAAGCGGGCGAGCCGTTGTTGCATATCGACCAACCACACCTCAGCGGCATAGCGATCTTTAAATCCGTCTTCTGCAGATAAAGCTTGGTTCAGGTAGACGCTTAGCGCTGCTCTATCTGCCGCCGATTCTGCGCTGAGCTCCGCGGCTGTCGACAGCGTTAAACCGAGAATGAGCCCGAGCAGGGGGCGGTGCAAGTCGATCAGCCCTCAGCGAGGAGCTGCTGCAGGCGCTCGATGATCTCGGTGGGCGCCACCATCTCAGTCTCGCCACTGCGCCGCTGGGTGAGTTCAAGCTTGCCCTCGGCCAACGATCGTTCCCCTACAGTCACCCGCAACGGCATGCCCAGAAGCTCCATTTCCGCGAACTTCACTCCCGGCCGCTCCGGCCGATCGTCGAGAAAGGTGGCGAGGCCAGCATCTGCGCAAGCAGTGTAGAGATGTTCGGTGGCGTCTCGCACAGCATCTGACTTATCCATTCCCAGCGGGACGATAGCCACGTCAAAAGGCGCCATGGCTGCGGGCCAGATGATGCCATTGTCGTCATGATTTTGTTCAATGGCTGCGGCGACAATGCGGGTGACGCCGATGCCATAACAGCCCATGACCATGGGTTGGTTGCGGCCCTGCTCATCCAGTACGGATGCGTTCATTGACTCAGAGTATTTTGTGCCCAATTGAAAAATATGGCCCACCTCAATCCCGCGGCGAATCTCTAATGTGCCCTCGCCACAGGGGCTGGGGTCACCGGCCACGATCTCACGAATATCGGCGAATTCGGCATGCGGGACGTCGCGACTCCAGACAGCACCTTTGACGTGATATCCGTCCTCGTTCGCCCCGCAAACGAAGCTGGCCATTTGCGCCGCGGTGTGATCTACCACCACCCTCACCGGCGCCCCCACTGGACCCAGCGAGCCAAATCCAGCGCCCAGTCGGGACTTCACCTCGTCGGGCTCAGCCATCACCAGCGGTGATGCCATACCAGGCAATTTGGTGGCCTTGATGGCATTGAGTCGGTGGTCACCGCGAACGACCAGCGCCACCAGCTCGCCCTGTTCGTCTTTGGCGAGCAGTGTTTTGATCGACTGCTCGGCGGGAATGCTCAGCTGCTCGGCAAGAGCATCAATCGTAGTTATGCCTGGCGTTGCAAATTTTTCCAGAGCGGGTGTCTGTGCCTCTCCAGCAACCGCCGCCGCAGTCCCGGGTAGTGCAGGCGCCAACTCCACGTTGGCCGCATAGTCGCTGCCGGTCGAAAAGGCGATGGCGTCCTCGCCACTCTCCGCTAACACATGGAATTCGTGGGAATGTGCACCGCCGATCGCACCCGTATCAGCTTCCACCGCTCGGAAATCTAGTCCCAGTCGGGTAAAGATAGCGGTGTAGGCTTCGTGCATACGCCAGTAGGTCTGTTCTTGAGACGCTTGATCAATATGAAATGAGTAGGCGTCCTTCATGATGAACTCTCGTGACCGCATGACGCCAAAGCGCGGCCGGATTTCGTCGCGAAATTTGGTCTGGATCTGGAACAGGTTGACCGGCAGCTGTTTGTAGCTCTTGATCTCGCTTTTGGCGATCTGAGTGATGACTTCTTCGTGGGTGGGTCCAAGACAGAAAGGGCGCTGATGGCGGTCTTCCAGTCGACACAGCTCGGGTCCGTAAAGCTCCCAGCGACCGGATTCTTCCCACAGCTCTCCCGGTTGAACTACCGGCATGCTCAGCTCCAGCGCACCGGCGCGCTCCATTTCCTCCCGGACAATGTGCTCAACTTTGCGCAGCACGCGCAGCCCCAACGGCATCCAGTTGTAGATGCCCGCAGCGACCCGGCGGATCAATCCCGCTCGCAGCATTAGCTGATGGCTAACAACCTCAGCATCTGAAGGGGTCTCCTTCAGAGTCGAGAGCAGGAACTCACTGGCACGCATAACACACTCCACATCGGTGGCGGTCATTCTAAAGGGGCCGGGTGCAGCCCGTACAGTTGCGGCGATGTGAATCGTGGGGATGTTGGCAAAGTGTCCTTTAAGATGGCCGTGCTTATGAATAGTGAAAGTGGGCTTGTCGGCTTCAGGCTCCTGTTGTTGAATCGCCTCATTAATAGTCTTCTTAGACACCGCACCGATCTGGGTTATCGCTCGAGGCAGGACCAATGGGAAAGAAAAAAGTCGACAAGCAACCGAAGCAAGCCGTTGAAGCCAAGAAAATGAAGCCCGTCAAAACCAAGCTCACTAAATCACAGATGCTTGAATTGCTGGCAGAGGACAGCGGTGTTGCAAAGTCGGATGTCAAAAAAGTCTGGGGGTCTCTTGAGAGAGTCATCGAAGCGAGTATTTCAAAGCGGGGTTCTGGTCAGTTCACTCTGCCGGGATTGATGAAAGTTACCACCGTGCGAAGACCTGCGATTAAAGCCCGACGCGGCATCAATCCGTTTACCAAAGAAGAAACCTGGTTCAAAGCCAAGCCTGCTAGTACCGGCGTCAGGATTCGTGCGTTGAAAAAAATGAAAAGCTTCGCCAACTGACTCGCTGCTGGACCCGGAATGCTCAGACGGCTTCACGTCTTTTAATGGTCGCTTTCAAGGCAGCGAGCTAAATGTTCACGCTCTGCATACCTTTCACTGATTCAGGGTTTACGGTACGCTCCGCGCCCTTATACAACGACCCTTAACCTCAGACAGAGCCGGTGAAAACCAGAGCTTGTTCGGGGAGAGCGCTATGCCCATTTACGAATACTGCTGTCAGGAATGTGGACACTCTCTAGAGGCCATCCAAAAGCTGTCTGATGCGCCCCTTACTGACTGTCCCGAATGCGGGAAACCTGGTTTGAAGAAGCAGATCAGTGCTCCTGCTTTCCGCTTGTCTGGCGGGGGTTGGTACGAGACCGATTTTAAAACCGGAGACAAGAAGAATATTGCGGGGGAGCGCAGCGATAGCGCAGATAAAGCGGCCACCAAAAGCGACTCTGGCGGCGCCTCGGGTGAAAGTGGTAAGAAAACAGAGTCTAAGCCCACTGCTACAGCCAAGACCGACAACTCCAAAGCCAGCTAACGGCAGGAAAAAACCATGGAAACAGCGATGCGAACTCACTACTGCGGCCTGATCGATGACAATCTGATCGATCAGACGGTGACGCTGTGCGGATGGGTAGACCGGCGTCGAGACCATGGTGGCGTCATTTTTCTCGACATGCGCGATCGGGAGGGTGTCGTGCAGGTGGTTTTTGACCCCGACACGGAAGAGCACTTCCAACGCGCAGACAGTGTTCGCAGCGAGTATGTGTTGTGCATCACTGGTCGTGTGCGTGCGCGGACGGCGGAAACGGTTAATCCCAGCATGGCCTCCGGGCGGATAGAGGTGCTAGGTAAGAGCCTCGATATTCTCAACGCGGCTCAAACACCGCCTTTTCCTCTCGATGAACACCACTCGGTGGGTGAAGATGTGCGTCTCCGTTACCGGTATATGGATCTGCGTCGTCCAGAGATGCAGCAGAATCTGATCGCCAGAGCGAAGATCACTTCGAGCATTCGGCGGCACCTCGACGATCAGGGTTTTTTAGATATCGAAACCCCGATTCTGACGCGGGCCACGCCCGAGGGTGCGCGGGATTATCTGGTGCCCAGCAGAACCCAACCCGGCGCATTTTTTGCATTGCCTCAGTCCCCTCAGCTTTTCAAGCAACTGCTGATGGTCTCGGGCTTCGATCGCTACTACCAAATCGCACGCTGCTTTAGAGACGAGGATCTTCGTGCGGACCGACAGCCAGAATTTACCCAAATTGATATTGAAACGACTTTCCTCAGTGCTGAGGAAGTGATGTCGATTACCGAGGGTATGGTCCGCAGTCTGTTTAAAGAGCAGCTTGAGGTCGAGTTGGACGCATTTCCGCGCATGACTTGGGCAGATGCCATGGAGCGATATGGCTCCGACAAGCCTGACCTTAGGATTGCGTGGGAACTGATATCGATCGATGACCTAATGTCGAGTGTCGACTTCAAGGTATTCAGCGGTCCAGCTAATGACGCGGGCAGCCGGGTGGCGGCGCTCAAGGTACCGGGTGGCGCATCGCTGTCGCGCAAGGAAATCGATAGCTACACCGACTACGTCGGTGTTTATGGTGCCAAGGGCTTGGCTTGGATCAAGGTGAACGACCGCGCAGCGGGTATCGAGGGTCTGCAGTCGCCGATTATCAAGTTTATGCCCGATGAAACGGTACTCGCGATGCTGGATCGACTCGACGCGGCAGACGGCGACATTTTGTTCTTTGGCGCCGATAAGCGCTCGGTGGTCAACGAGTCGCTGGGCGCACTGCGGCTCAAAGTCGCTGCCGATCTGGGTCAAATTGCTGAAGGATGGAAACCGTTGTGGGTTGTCGATTTCCCCATGTTTGAGCGCGATGAGCGCGGTGGCATGACGGCCTTACACCACCCCTTCACCGCACCTGCGTGTTCTGTGGAGGCGTTACAGGCTGAACCCGAAGCGGCGCTGTCTCAGGCTTACGATATGGTGCTCAACGGCAGCGAGATTGGTGGAGGCTCCGTTCGTATCCATGATCAGGCCATGCAGCAGGCAGTATTTGATCTCTTGGGGATTGACGAGGCGGAAGCTGAATCCAAGTTCGGGTTCCTATTGAGCGCGCTGCGTCACGGTGCGCCGCCGCACGCAGGCCTCGCGTTTGGTCTGGATCGTTTGGTCATGCTGATGGTGGGCGGACAATCTATCCGTGATGTGATTGCCTTCCCTAAAACCCAGAGCGCCCAATGCGTCATGACGGAGGCGCCGGGTACGGTTTCAGACCAGCAATTGCGGGAGCTGTCTCTGCGCCCCCGCCGCACCGACCAACCTGCCGTGGACTGATTCGCGATGGCGGGCCACAGTAAATGGGCGAACATCAAGCACCGCAAGGCGGCGCAGGATGCGAAGCGCGGCAAGCTCTTTACTAAGCTGATTCGTGAGTTGGTGGTGGCCGCGCGAGCAGGCGGCGCTGTGGTTGAGGACAATCCGCGACTGCGGGCAGCAGTCGATAAGGCGCTTGGCGCCAATATGAAGCGAGACACCATTGACAATGCCATTGCGCGTGGCGCTGGCACTGGTGAAGCTGACAGCATGGAGGAGCTGACCTATGAAGGTTATGCTCCGGGTGGTGTGGCGGTGCTCGTTGAAGTGATGACGGACAACCGGAATCGCACGGTCGCTGAAGTGCGGCATGCCTTTACCAAGCAAGGGGGCAATCTGGGCACGGACGGGTCGGTAGCCTATCTGTTTTCTCGGGCCGGGCTCATACAGTTTGCACCGGGCACTGATGAGGAGGCCCTAATGGAGGTCGCTCTGGAGGCAGGTGCCGACGACATCGTGACCGCTGAGGACGGCAGCATCGATGTGATGACGCCTTGGGAGTATGTGACTGAGGTGCGCGATGCACTGGTCGCTGCAGGGCTCGAACCCGCTCAGGCCGAGGTGACAATGTTGCCCAGTACCGAAGTACTGCTGGATGCTGACACCGCTCCAAGCGTCATGGGGCTGATTGACATGCTGGAAGACCTCGATGATGTTCAGAATGTCTACTCCAATGCAGACATACCGGAAGCGGTGCTCGTTACCCTGTAGTGTCCTGTGAGTCGTACCGGGCTCATGATCTTTTCGTCGCAATCGTTCACACTAGGCGCTGGTTTGCGCTGGTTGCCTTCATGACAGTCATTCTTGGCATTGATCCAGGCTCCAGAAAAACGGGGTTTGGTCTCATCCGCGTCGAGCGAAATCAGGCTCATTACGTCTCTAGTGGCACCATCCGTCTACCGGTTAAAGAAGCGCTCGGTGCGCGTCTTCGAGTTTTGTTTGAGTCTCTCTCAGAAATCATTGATACCTATCAACCTACAGTAGCGGCCATTGAAAGTGTTTTTATGGCCAAGAGTGCGGATTCTGCGCTTAAGCTGGGGCATGCCCGGGGCGCAGCGATGGTCGCCTGTGTGACCAACGATCTCGAGGTTCACGAGTATGCAGCGCGACAGATCAAACAATCCGTCGTGGGGACGGGCGCTGCCAGCAAGCAACAGGTCCAGCACATGGTGACCGCGCTGTTGGGGTTGTCCGCGGAGCCCGCTGAGGATGCGGCCGATGGCCTTGCTGCAGCGCTGTGTCACTGCCATACCCAAGGTCTCGCTGGCGCATTAGCGGCCAGTCGCTTTAGGGCAGGGCGTTTAAGGTAAAGTGGCGGCATGATTGGTCAAATTCGAGGCACATTGATAGCGCGCCAGGCGCCTGAGGTTCTGGTGGACGTTGGGGGCATTGGATACGAAATTCAGGTGCCCATGACGACGCTTTACCAATTGCCCGAACTCGGCCAACCCGTCACCTTGCTGACACACTTTGTCGTGCGCGAGGACGCGCAACAACTGTTTGGTTTTGCTGAACCTGCCGACAGACGTTTATTCAGGGAGCTGATCAAGGTCAGTGGCGTAGGACCTCGGTTGGCGCTGACATTACTTTCGGGGATGGATGCCGCTGACTTCGCGCGTTGCCTGCAACGTGATGATGTGGCCGCCCTGGTGGCATTGCCCGGCGTGGGCCGAAAGACGGCAGAGCGCCTGTTGGTGGAGATGCGCGACAAGGCGGGTGACTGGCTCGATGAACTCTCTCCCGAGTCAGCCACACAGGCTGATACCGGTAAAACTGGTGCGCAGACAAATGATCAGCGAGTGGAAGCTGAACAGGCGCTCGTTGCTTTAGGCTACAAGCTGACGGAAGCCGCGAAGCTAATCGCAGCTGCCGATGCGGCTCCAGACACGCCCAGTGAAGAGTTGATCAGGCTCGCACTGCGTATCGCTGGAGGTGCCAAGGGATGACAGGATTACGGGGAGGTGAGGGGCGGTGGTGATCGAGACCGATCGTCTTGTGGCGGCTGAGTCGGGCGACCATCGCGACCATCGCGACGACGCGATGGATCGCGCGATTCGACCACGAAGGCTCGAAGAGTACATCGGGCAACGTGCGGTGCGGGAGCAAATGGAGATCTTTCTGTCGGCGGCGCGCGGCCGAGGGGAACCGCTAGACCATACCCTGATCTTCGGCCCGCCAGGTCTGGGCAAGACCACACTCGCTAGCATCATTGCGGAGGAAATGGGCGTCCAGCTGAAGACTACCAGCGGGCCCGTTTTGGAAAAGGCCGGTGACATTGCGGCCCTGATGACCAATCTTGAGCCCGGTGATGTGCTGTTTATCGACGAGATTCATCGGCTGAGCCCTTACGTTGAAGAGATCCTTTACCCCGCTATGGAGGACTATCAGCTCGATATCATGATTGGCGAAGGGCCAGCTGCGCGTTCCATTAAGCTGGATTTACCGCCCTTTACGCTGGTCGGTGCGACGACGCGCGCCGGTCTGCTGACTTCGCCCCTGCGTGATCGGTTCGGCATTGTGCAGAGGCTCGAGTTCTACGACGCGGCAGAGCTCACTGAAATTGTTAAACGCTCAGCCGGCATTCTCGATATTCCCGGCGATGACGACGGCGCGGTGGCCATTGCTAAGCGCTCCAGAGGCACGCCTCGTATCGCTAATCGGCTGCTTCGACGTGTGCGCGATTATGCGGAGGTGAAGGCTGATGGCGCTGTAACTGGCGACACCGCGGAGGCTGCGCTGGACTTGCTGAGTGTTGACGCTCAAGGTTTTGATCATTTGGACCGTCGTTTACTGCTTACCATGATTGAGAAGTTCGATGGCGGCCCAGTGGGGGTGGACAGTTTAGCCGCAGCACTGTCCGAGGAGCGCGGCACGATTGAGGATGTACTGGAACCGTTCCTGATCCAGCAAGGCTTTATATTGAGAACGCCGCGCGGTCGGATCGCGACCCGACACGCCTATGCACATTTTGGCATTGCTTTTCAGGGATCGGCGGCAGAGACCCTCAGCCTCGACCTGGATGAGTCGCCGTGACAGCGGAATTTTCGCTGCC
>JACETJ010000039.1 GCA_013911345.1 Congregibacter sp. | reverse complement strand
GGCGTGATATTTGGGGCGCGGGACAGGGGGTGGGTCGCAGCCGAAAAATCGAGACGATTGCTGAGGTCGTGGACGATTTGGAGCAGGAATATGACCAAGCGGTAAGGCGCTTCCTGGCCGTCAAGGGGGACTAGGGATGCCGAGTGCTGGCTTGGCCCTTGGGCTATTGCCCAACAACATAGCATTGCGATTGATAACGCAGAGACGGCCGGCCCAACAGTTCGATTCTTGTTTACCCATAGACCCATTTTCTACGCCCGGCCAGACCTGCAGGTGCTCATAAGCACCCGGTGCCAGGACCGGTGACAATTGCATCTCAGGGGCTTTTCATTTAGCCTTCCTGTTAGTTTTATAATGCAAGCTATAAGATCGTGTCCCGCTCTGCATTGCTTTGCTCCGCAGGGCAAACCGAGCGCTGCTTGAACGCAAGGAGATAAGACGCCAATGAACAAACCGGTGCACATCATAGGTGGGTATCAAACGGACTTCGCCAGAGTCTGGTCCAGAGAGGGCATGGATATCTCTGACATGATCCGGGACGCCAGCTTGGGCGCCCTTGCGGCCTGCGATCTGGAGGCGTCTGCCATCCAGTCCATTCATGTGGGCAACGCCTTTGCTGAAGCGCAGCGGCAGCAGGGTCACCTAGGTGCCATGGTCTCGCAGGTTGTACCCGAGCTTTGGGGTGTCCCCGCGATGCGCCATGAAGGGGCCTGTGCCTCGTCGTCACTGGCGGCGCTTTCCGCAATGGCGGAGATCGAAGCGGGACGGTATGACTGCGTGCTCGTGCTGGGTGCGGAAGAATTCAAAAACCTTCCCGGTGACCAGGCGTCGCAGAACCAGAATTCTGCGGCCTGGCGCGATCGAGAAGATATCGACTGTCGGTTCATGTGGCCCGCCGTATTTGGTCTTCTCGCCGATGAGTATGAGCAGCGCTATGGCTTGGATCGGCAGGTGCTCAATCGAATTTCCGAGATCAACTATAGCCATGCGAAGCGCAACCCAAAGGCGCAAACCCGACGCTGGGAATTTGCCGAGGGAAGTTTTCGCGACGATGACACGCTTAATCCGGTCATTGAACCCGGCGTCAGGCGTTTACACTGTGGGCAAATCACCGACGGGGCTTGCGCTATTGTATTGGCGTCGCCGGAATTTGCTGCCGAATACCGGAAATCACGTGGATTAAACGGCGCGGACGCCAAAATCAAGGGTTGGGGCCACCGTAATGCCGGACTGCGCTATAAGGATAAGGTCGAGCGAAGTCGGGACGCCCCCTTTGTATTTCCTCATGTTAGAGAGGCCATTCTCGACGCATTCAGTCGAGCCGACATCAGCGACGTCAGCCAGATCGATGGAATCGAGACACACGATTGTTTCTCCATGACGGAATACATGGCGATTGATCATTTCGGTCTCACCGCTGCAGGTGAGTCATACAAGGCGGTAGAAAATGGCTCGATTGAGCTCGGTGGCAGCCTACCCATCAACCCAAGCGGGGGACTGATTGGCTGCGGCCACCCTGTTGGCGCAACTGGGGCGCGCATGCTGTTTGATGCGGCAAGGCAAGTCACCAACTCAGCTGAAGACAACCAGGTGGACGGCGCATCGACCTTCGCAACGTTAAATATTGGCGGTTCCTGCGCCACGGTTTGTAGCTTTATTGTGGCGGCTTGAGTGAGGGGCTTAAAGCTCCACCCCTGTATGAGCCCGATTGGAATCAAGGTGTTATTGAGAAGGCAGTCGCTACTTGCCTGGAGAACAAAATGAATCAGCCGGTAAAAGACCCTGATGCCCCCTTTGGCCACAAGTATGGCCCGTATATAGAAGGGGTTTTTTCGCCCCTTGCGAGTGAATCGACCTTTGAAGATTTGCCGGTGACGGGAGCCATTCCTACGGACCTCAACGGCGTCTATCTACGCAATGGCCCCAATCCGCGTTTCGAGCCAAAGGGTGAATACCACCCGTTCGATGGCGATGGGATGCTGCACAGCGCGCACTTTGACAAGGGGCGTTTGATCATTCGCAATAAATGGGTCCGCACCGAGGCCTGGGAACACGAGGATTCCTCGGGGGATGCGAGGTACTGGGGTATCCGACAAACCCTAAAGGGGCGTCAAGACCAGCCCCTCAAGGACTCCGCGAACACCGATGTTATCGGACATGCTGGCACGGCTATCGCAACCTGGTATTTGGCGGGTGTTCCCTATGCCGTGGACCCCATCACCTTGAAAACGCTTGGGCCACTCCATAGCTATCTTGATAAGCCAGACTCAGGCATGTCGGCACATTCCAAGGTGGACGAAGTGACCGGCGAACTGATGTATTTTGATTACGGCGACGAGTGGCCTTACATGTGGTACGGGGTCGTTGACGCCGACGGTCAGATGACCCACCGCGTACCCGTAGAGCTTCCGGGCAATCGCCTGCCCCATGATATGGCTATAACGGAGCACTATTCGATTCTGCACGACCATCCCGTCTTTCATGATGAGGCTGCGCGGGCGGCGGGTCGACATAAAGTTGTTTTCGATTCAACGATGCCAAGCCGACTGGGAGTTATTCCCCGTAAAGGAGCGGCTGATGCCATTCGTTGGTTCGAATTTTCTGGCGCCTTCATCTACCACGTTATTAATGCGTGGGAAGATGAGGATGAGATCGTCATGGTGGCTTGCCGCTACCAGCCGGCGACCCATGAGGATGGCAGCTTTAACGATGGCGCGACCGCGAAGATGATCGCTCGCCTCGTGATGGACGCGCGTTTATGGCGCTACCGCATGAATCTGAAGACCGGTGAGTGCACTGAAGAGTGTCTCGATCCTGATCACAACATTGAATTTCCCAGCTACGACACCCAGAGAACGGGGCGTCACAGTCAATTTGCCTACCTGGTCGACCACCATCCGCAATTGCTCAAATGGGACGGCATCTGTAAATACAATACGGATACCGGTGAGCGTTTGTCATCTTGGACCGATAGCGCAGATCATTGTTGGTACAGCGAGCCCTGGTTTGCACCGGCCGACAACCAGCGTGCCGAGGATCACGGCTACGTGGTTGTTTTTGTCTGGAATGACGACACCCGGACCCAGGAATTACAGATTTTCGACGCCGCAGATTTGAGTATTGGCCCCATTGCACGGGTTCACATGCCGCATCGGATTCCACCTGGGTTCCACGCCTGCTGGATGAAACCAGAGCAAATTTCCGGACAGTAACCATCGGCCCGCTGTCCCGAACCCGGTGAAGGCCCGCCAACAAAATAAGAATTTCCGAGGACGCTATGGAGCATGAATTCGATGCAATCATTGTAGGTGCCGGCATGGGTGGCCTGTGTGCGGCGGCCTACCTCGTTGCGGGTGGCATGCGCGTTGCCGTAGTCGAGAAGTCACCTCATCTTGGGGGCCGGTGCTCGCATCGGGCCAGAGAGGACTGCCTGGTGACAACCGGAGCGCTCATGATTCCCATGGGGCCAAGCAGCGCCATTCGACAAGCCTTTGACGCGCTGGGCGTTGATATGGACATGATTAACCTGACCGGGAAAATGCGCTATCGACTGGCCCATGGCGATTACGATATTTCACCCAAGGGCGGCGGCCTGCTGGGCATGATCGAATTTGCGATGCAGGACCCTGCTGCAGCGGCCCAGTTTCACCAGCGAATTATCGATGCCCTGACTACCTGGACACCCCTGGGATCCATCACCATCCTCGATTGGTTTGATCAATACACCGACTGTCAGGAAGTCAAAAACCTCTTTCAGGGTTATTGCGCTGCCCTCATGGGGGTCAACATGCATGAGATCCCCGCCAGCGAGTTCTTTAATTTTCTGAAATACCACTCCAAGGGAAGCCAGTTTGGTATGGCCCGTCTGGGCAATGCGCAGTTGATGGGGGCGCTTGCGAGTGCAATAGAAGCGCGAGGCTCGCGGGTTATGACGCGCTCGCCCTGTCGAAAAATCCATGTCGATAGCAATCGAGTCACCGGTGTTGAAATTAAAAATGCAGCGGGCGATGCAGAGAAGCTGGCAGCACCGCTGGTGTTATCGAATGCGGGGCCGCGGCGCACGATAGCGCTGGCGGGTGGTGGAAGTGTCTTTGAAGCGAGTTACATGGCTAAGTTTGAACAAGATGATATTGACGCACCCATCATGCACGCGAGTTTCGTTTTGAATGAGCCCGTCATGGCGGACTTTGCGGGCTGTATGGTTTTTGGTAACACGACTAATCTGATCTACCTGGAAATTCCCTCGGCGATCTCACCGGATATCTCCCCTGAGGGCATTTACTTACACACCGCTTTCGGGGCCCCCGCGGATGCAGCAAAGCCTGAGCTCGATCGTGAATTTGAAGTGATGCTTAGCGAGCTCGACGCCAACTTTCCCGGCGTCCTGGACAAGGCAAAGTTTTTGGTCAAAGCCAAGCATCGCGGTGATTCACCTGGAATGCATCGATGGGTTGGTCGCGGCATGCCCGTGAACACCTCGGTTCTTGGCCTTTATAACGTGGGCGATGGCTGCGCGCCGGTTGGGACGATTGGGACCGAATCAGCGGCGGCCTCGGGGCGTGAAGCAGCTCGAATGATTCTGGGTTGAATCCGGGGGCATTGAGGCGCTGTGTTCGAATTGGGCTATTCGGCAGACGCCCTGCACGTGGTAAAAAAATAGCCCGGTCTCTGAAATCAACCTGCGAGGTTTCGCGTTGAAGACATCAACACCCGAGCGCATTCAAAAACTGACCCAGGCCGGCCTGTGGGGCGATAAGACCCTCTGCGATTACCTGAGTATTCAGGCAAAAAAGCACCCGAATGCGATGGCGGCTGCTGACCAACACACCCGTGAGCAACTTACAGACAGCCCTCCCCTCAGACTGACCTTTTCAGAACTCGACAACGCCAGCGACGCTCTGGCGATTGACTTGCTTCAAAGCGGCGTCACTTTCGGCGACCGGGTGATGCTGCAAATGCCAAACGTCGTCGATCTGATGGTGCTTTATTACGCGCTGAGCAAGCTGGGCGCCATTGCTTCTCCATTACCGGTGCAGTACGGGCGACACGAAATATCGTCACTCGCCTCTACGCTGGAACCTGCATACTTTATTGGGGCCGCTTGTTTTCGCGACGCCAACCTTGCTGAAAACGGGCTTGCGGCGCTGCCTGCACAAAAAATCCTGGCCATGGGCGACGATCTGGTAGTCCGGGGCGCGGCGAATCTGGGTGACAGCGAGAGGGATTTCCTGCAACGCTATCGTAGCGACAATCCGGCGAGTGCGAATGACATCTGCACCATCTGCTGGACGTCAGGTACAACTGGGACACCCAAGGGCGTACCTCGGTCCCACAATATGTGGCTGGCCTCCGGTCATATGACGGCTACGGGTAGCGAGTATCAGCCCGGTGATGTGCTGCTTAACCCCTTTCCGATGGTCAACATGTCGGCTCTGGGTGGATTTCTTTTTCCCGCTGCAAAGCTTGGCTGCGGGATTGTCTTGCATCACCCGCTCGATGTACCGGTGTTCCTTGAGCAGATTCAGCGCGACAACGTCACCTTCACCATCGCGCCGCCGGCCCTGTTAAACAAGCTTGCCAAAGAGCCGGCCCTCTGGAGCAGCTTCGACTTCCCTGCCCTGCGGGGCATTGGATCCGGGTCCGCTCCTCTGGCCCCGGAAATGATTGCAACCTTCGAGAGGGACTATGGCGTCAACATCTACAATATCTACGGATCCAACGAAGGTATCGCCCTCATATCCTCGCCGGCAGCCATACCCGATCCCGAGGAGCGGGCCGCGATGTTCCCCCGCAGTGGCACCGGTCATACACGCTGGACAGGGCCATTACACGAAACGGTTCGGTCTACCGTGGTGGATCCCGAGACTGGGAACGAACTGACGCAAAAAGGTGACCGTGGCGAACTCTGCTTCTCCGGCCCGACGGTGTTTGACGGGTATCTAAATTCCAGCCGGGATGATTTGTTTACCTCGCAGGGCTTCTTTCGCACCGGCGATGTGGTCGAGATTTGCGGCGGCGATAGCGCGTTCTATCGTATTGCTGGCCGATTAAAGGACATTATCAACCGAGGTGGGATGAAAATTTCACCGGCCGAGCTCGACACCCTGCTGGAGGGTCATCCGGCACTGGCTGAAGCGGCGGTTTGTGCCTATCCCGATGCCATTCTCGGCGAAAAGATTTGTGTCTGTATCGTACCTACTGATGGCGGTGCACCCTCACTAGAGGATATTTGCGCGTTCTTGATGCAGTGCGGTGTTGCCAAGTTTAAGTTGCCGGAGTGCCTTTTGGTCATTGAGGCACTTCCGCGAAACCCATTGGGCAAAGTGTTGCGGCACAAGTTGGCTGAATGGGCGAGCGAGAAAGGGGTTGGCGCCTAGAGCGCACAACCCCAAGCTGTTAACTGAGCGGCCAGCCGCTGCGGCTGCTCCGCCGGAAGCATGTGTCCAGCACCGCCAATCGAATGGAACGCGGCACCACAGCGCTGGGCCAGCGATCGTTGCTCCGGCGGATCAATCACGAGATCAATTTCTGACGTAACAACGAATTTTGCGCCTGTGAATTGCCGCAGCACCGCTTCTCTGTCGGGGCGCCGGGCGCAGGCGCGTTGATGGGCGGCAAACCGTGCGGCACCGTACCCAATCGCTTCCGCTTCCCGATGACGCATCAGATGATCGTTAGACAGGTTATCAGGGTGGTAAACCCGCTTCGTTACCGCCTCCACCAGTTGGCTGTACTTCCCGGCGTCCGCAGCTTGCGCTGATTGTTCACGAATCGCTTGCGCTGCCTCTGTGTCGGCGCCCGCATGCGAGTTGACCAGTGCTATCCCGGCAACCGCCGCGGGTCGCTGGGCAAGCATGGCGAGTGCTACATAGCCTCCAAAAGAATGCCCCACCAACACTGCGTTATCTGGGCATTCGTCCCAGACCAACCGCCCGATGGCGTCAATATCCGCGGTTGCGGGATATTCGGGTGACAGGGATCGGGCGGTTATTGCCATGGATTGGATAATCGGGGTCCAAACCCGAGGCGTGTTGGTGAAGCCGTGAAGAAAGACCCAGTGCGCCGTCATTTGTACGTGCCATGACGCGCTTCAACGCGCAGGTCAACCCTCATGGGCAAGGGCGTTCTGCATTGAGGCGTTCGCCCTCAATCCAGCAGGCGTGCGTCCCTGTCTGGATGCGCTCCGGCAGGACAATGGCAGCAGTGGTCGATCGTTCTTCATTGACAATTTCAAGCATTTTCGTTCTCGCGTTACCGATGCCTAGCTGGGAGTGCCGGTCAGAGCTCGATATTGACGGGCGGCGAGACTCAACATGAAGATGGCAATGGGAGTAGCGCAAGCACCCACCACCATCAACGACGAACCGATAAGACGTTCATCTTGAAAAACAAAATCAGTAAGCAGCGCAACTATTAAAGGACCGCCACCCAGCCCAATCAGATTGATGACGAAGAGATAAGCCGCCGTGGCCTGACTCCGCATTGTCAGCGGCGTGGCGGTGTGCAGGGCAGCGACCGCCATCCCGGCATGAAAGCTCGCAAAAAAGTGCAGCGCCGCCAATAGGACGAGTGACAGCGTCGGCATGCCAATAAAGGGCGCGGTCGCCAGGCTCGCGAAGATCCACAGCGGGATGGCTCCGGCGATGGGGCCTTTTATAAAGGCGTCCTGTATGCCCGCTTTGGCCAATTTATCGCCAAACCAACCGCCCGCCAGTACACCCAAGGGGGCGGCTATGATATTGATCGTGCCGTAGGTGAGGCCTATTTCACTGGCCTCCCAACCGTGGGTGCGGATAAAAAAGGCAGGGACCCAAGAGTGAAAGGCATACCCAATGGTGGTCAGCATGGAGAAGCCGATGAAGTGGGGGCCGTAAAAGCGCCAGTGCCTCGTGAAGTACTTTACCGAGTTGAACACGGTCACATTCTCGACCTGCTCCGTCGCTGTATCACTATATCTGCCGCGCGGCGGCTCCCTGACAGTCAGGACAAGAAAGGCGAAGGGAATACCCGCCAATCCGACAATGATGAAAACAAGTTGCCACGCTTTGACTTCACCCGCTAGGGGAAGCGTTGCAAAGGCAGGGATGGACGCGATCAGAGCACCGCCGACGACAAAGGCCAGGCCGCTACCCAGGAAGACGCCCACGGAATAGGTGCTCATGGCCCGCGCAAGCTTGTCTTTGGTGAAGTAGTCGCCCGTGATGGAATAAGCGGCCGGGGACAAGGTGGCTTCGCCGACAGCAACACCCACTCTCGCCATGAATAAGTGACTGAAGCTTTTGGCAAAGCCACACAATGCCGTCATCGCGCTCCACGCGGCAACGCCTAAAACAATCAGGTTGCGTCGATTGCGCGTGTCCGCAAGCTTGCCCATGTAGAGACCAACAAAGGTATAAAACAGAGCAAACGCCATACCTTGCAGAAGGCTGAACTCTGTATCGCTCAGCTCAAGATCGGCCTTTATCGGTTCAACAAGCAGGCTGAGGATCTGTCGGTCAATAAACGAGAGGGCGTAACACACCATAAGCACGACGACGACGTACCATGAGTACAGACTGTTGGGACGATCGCTGTCTTGAAATATCATGCGTGCACCTGCCTCTCAACACGGGCCACAGACCGCGGCAGCGAGTAAGTTAAAACGCCGGTATTTTCGGCGCAACCATTGGAGAAGATGCCGTGAACAGGATTTTCGGGTCAATATATGGAAACTGCGACAGGTCTGCAGGTGAAATAAAAAATCAGCGAGCATGTTCACTCTCGAAAGTCCGTTAATTTGCCATATACTCGATGGCCTCGAGACTCAGGATTGCTTTACCGTGACGGAATATATGGCCAGCGACCGCAGCGGGCTCAAAACTCCGCTCGAAAGCTGGAAAACCTTAGAGGAGGGCCGCATTACGCGTGACGGGGACTTCCCCATCAATGCCAGTGGTGGCCTTATTGGCCTGGGGCATCCGGTTGGAGCAACCGGCGTTCGCATGGTGCTTGATTGTGCGCGGCAGGTAACGGGCCGGGCGGGGGATTACCAAATTCCCAAGGCGGAGAATCTCATCACCTTCAACGTCGGCGGCAGCACCACAACCTGCGCCAGCTTTGTGGTGGGCGTGGGTTCGTGAAAGATGTTTTTATTTACGACGCGATTCGCAGTGCCCGCGCCCGTGCCAAAACCGAAGGGGGTCTTCACGAGTTAACCCCCTCAGCCCTGCTCAAGCACCTTTACCATGCGCTCGAGGCGCGCAATACGTTGGATACCACCCAGATATCAGAAGTGATTCTGGGGTGTGTGACCCAAAACGGAGAGCAGGCAGCCAATATCGCCAAAACCTCGGCGCTCTATGCGGGCTGGCCGAGCAGCGTCGCGGGGTTGACCGTTCATCGTTTCTGTTCCTCCAGTATTGACGCGATTGCGCTTGCCGGCCTGAAAGTTGCCTCCGGCCAGGCACAAGCAATGGTCGCTGGAGGCGTCGAGATGATGTCTCGCGTGCCAATGCTCTCTGATAATGCGCGGGTGTTTAGCGACCCCGCGTTTGCGCTGCAACATCAGATGCTGCTCATGGGTAGCGGTGCTGATCTGATTGCCACAAGAATCGGTGCAACGCGAGAAGCCTGTGACGCCGTTGCTTTACAAAGCCAGCAACGTGCAGCCCGGGCGCAGCGAGAGGGTCGATTCACATCGATCGTGCCCATTAGCACCTCCCACGGGGTTGTAGCGACCGACGAATGCGTTCGCGCCGATATCACCAGTGCGCAATTGGCCCGCCTACCCCCCGCCTTTGCAGCGCTGGGCAC
>JACETJ010000038.1 GCA_013911345.1 Congregibacter sp. | reverse complement strand
CTTCAGGATGAAACTGAATACCGAACCAGGGTTTATCGCGATGCGCCATGCCCGCAATTGGGCAACTTTCGGTTTCAGCGATCAGTTCAAAGTCTGGCGGCACCTGCGACACTTTGTCCCCGTGGCTCATCCAAACATCGAGTAGCTGCTGTCCGCTGTCATCGGCACCATCGGCCAGCTCAGCAAAGAGTCCCCCTGCGGCCGTGCGCCGTATCTGTGCGTAGCCGAACTCTGAGGTATCCGAGCCCTCTACCTCACCGCCCAGCTGCGCCGCCATGGTCTGCATGCCGTAACAAATCCCAAGAATCGGCACGTCAAGATTAAAGACAACTTCGGGGGCTCGCGGAGAATTGGCCGCTGTCACGGACTCCGGACCACCGGAAAGGATAATGCCGCTGGGCCCAAACGACTCGATCTCGTCATCAGCGGAATCCCAGGGGATAATCTCGCAGTAGACCCCGACCTCGCGAATGCGGCGGGCGATCAGCTGCGTGTACTGGGAGCCAAAGTCGAGTATTAGCAGACGATGACGATGAATATCCTGTGTCACGCTCTAGGCTCCGCGCACCGTTCTGAGTGCCTGTACTGAATGAGGGTGTTACCGAACAGGGTAATTCGGCGCTTCCTTAGTAATCGATACATCGTGTACGTGGGACTCCGACATGCCCGCAGACGTCACCCGCACAAACTGCGGCTCGGTGCGCATGGCCTCCATCGTGGAACAGCCCGCGTAACCCATCGCAGAGCGCACCCCACCCATCAACTGATGAATGATCGCAGACACCGGGCCCTTGTAAGGCACCCTGCCCTCAATGCCCTCGGGGACTAGCTTTTCAGCCCCCAAGCTCGAATCTTGGAAATATCGGTCGGATGAGCCCTGGCTCTGCGCCATGGCGCCAATGGAGCCCATTCCCCGGTATGACTTGTAAGTCCGCCCCTGGTAAAGCTCAACCTCACCAGGTGCCTCCTCGGTACCCGCAAACATACTGCCCATCATCACGGCATCCGCGCCCGCTGCCAGCGCCTTGGCAAGATCGCCCGAAAAGCGAATACCACCGTCGGCGATAACAGGAATACCTGAGTCTTTTAGCGCTTCAGTCACATTGGCAATCGCAGAAATTTGCGGCACGCCGATGCCGGTCACAACGCGAGTGGTGCAGATCGAGCCAGGGCCGATGCCCACTTTCACGGCGTCGGCTCCCGCGTCGCGGAGCGCTACGGCAGCCTCGGCGGTCGCGATATTGCCACCGATTACGTCAACCTCGGGATACGTAGCCTTGATCAGGCTCACTCTATCCAGCACATTTTTTGAGTGGCCGTGGGCGGTATCAACGACCAGCACATCAACCCCCGCTCGAATCAACGCCTCCACTCGCTCATCCGTGTCAGGACTGGTGCCCACAGAGGCGCCGACCCGCAGTTGTCCGAAGCTGTCTTTACACGCATGGGGGAAAGACTCCGCTTTGTCGAAGTCTTTAACCGTGATGAGACCTTTCAAGCCAAAGTCGTCGTCCACGACGAGAATTTTCTCGATGCGGTGCTCGTGCAAGAGTTTCTGAACCTCTTCCAGCGGCGCACCCTCTTTCACCGTCACCAATTTCTTCTTCTTGGTCATGATGGCGGAAACAGGCTGCTCTGTGTCGGTCTCAAAACGGATATCGCGACGCGTCACGATGCCAACGAGATTGCCTGACTCCATCACTGGCACACCGGAAATACCGTTGGCTCGCGTTAACTCAATCAACTGCGCAATGCTGGCCGTGCTTTCGATCGTAATGGGATCTTTGACAACGCCGCTCTCGAACTTCTTGACCCGGCGGACTTCTTCCGCCTGTTCCTGAATGGTCATGTTCTTGTGGATGATGCCAATGCCGCCTTCCTGAGCCAACGCAATCGCTAGGCGTGCCTCGGTGACGGTGTCCATCGCAGCGGATACCAGCGGAATGTTGAGCGGAATGTTGCGCGTCAGGCGCGTGACCAGCGAGACATCCTTGGCAGTCACCTCGGAATAGCCCGGCAGGAGGAGCACATCGTCGAAAGTGAGCCCTTCGTGTGCAATTCGGAGCATGTTGGCCTCGTGTTGCCCGATAAACAGCAATCTGCCGTATCGGGTCTCCCCAAACGCGCTAGTATACAGACGGGTCCGCAAGCCGACAATGTCGGCGCTGTCTGGAGCCCGTTCTCAACTGGTCACAGTGAGCCTTTGTTGCCCATGTCCTTTGAATCGCACAGCCAGCCCTCACTCTCGGTCAGTGATCTGAACCGGGAGGCCAAGCGCCTGCTGGAGAGCCATTTCGACTGGGTGTGGGTAGAAGGCGAGATCGGCAATTTCACGGCTGCCAGCTCCGGGCACTGGTATTTCTCGCTGAAAGACGCCGACGCCCAGGTTCGCTGCGCGATGTTTCGGCGCGCCAATAGCCGCGTCAAAATCCGCCCCAATCAGGGTGACTCGGTGCGGATTCGGGCGAAAGTCTCGCTGTACGAGGGTCGTGGTGAGTTCCAACTCATTTGTGAACATCTTGAGCCCGCGGGCGCCGGGGCGCTGCAACTGGCCTTTGAACGTCTCAAAAAGCAGCTCTCGGAAGAGGGACTTTTCGCGGCAGATGCCAAAAAAGCGGTACCCAATGACGCAGCCAATGTGGGCGTCATTACATCTGCAACGGGTGCAGCCCTGCAGGATATTCTCACGGTGCTTGAACGGCGCAGTCCCCACACCCGAGTCTTTGTCTTTCCCGTCGCGGTACAGGGAGACGGAGCCGCCGATCAGATTGCAGCTGCCATTACTCAAGCCGATCAGATGGCAAGCAGCGGCAAACTGCCCCTCGACGTCTTGATCGTCGGTCGGGGTGGTGGCTCGCTCGAGGACCTGTGGGCCTTCAACGAAGAAGTGGTGGCGCGCGCACTCTTCGCAGCAACCGTGCCCACGGTGTCTGCCGTGGGCCATGAGATCGATTTCAGCATTGCGGATTTGGTGGCGGATGCTCGCGCAGCCACGCCCTCTGCTGCGGCGGAATTGATCTCGACAGATCAAACTGAACTGCTTCTGCACCTCGACAATCTTCGCGAGGCATTAAGCCGGTCGATGCGGAGACGGCTCAGAGGACTGAAAGAAGAATTCGTATCGCTCAGCAAGCGGGTGCGTCATCCCGGGTATGCGCTTAACCAACAACAAAAAACGCTACAGAGCCTCTCAGGCGCGCTTCAGCGAGCCGTCGAACGCCAAGTTAGTTATCGCAGAGCGCAGACACTCCAGCTCTCCACTCGTCTGGGCACCCAACACCCGCGACAACGGCTGGCGCGATATCAGTTACAGACCCAACAACTCAAACAGCAGCTGCAACAGCGGGTCCAGCAGCGGCTGAGGGATATACGCTCAGAGGTCACCCATCAAGAAAAGCTGCTGGCATCTCTGGGTCCGGAGCAGACCCTGAACAGAGGCTACGCGATCGTCACGGGCGAGAATGGAGCGGTCATCAGACGTGCGACGCAAGCTAAGGCCGGCGATGCACTGCGTGTGAAATTAGGGTCAGGGGCGCTCGCTACTCAGGTAACCGGGCACCCCGAGGATTGATCAATACTTCGCTGGCAACCGCGTATTGATCACGATGTGACGTCCTTCGAAGCGAATATATTCGCCGATCGTCAGGTCCTTGAGGATACGGGCCACCATCTCGCGCGAGGCACCCACCCTGTCGGCAATATCCTGCTGGGTGAGCTTCTCCGGGATAAACAAGGTGCCGTCACCACGCTCTTCTGCGAGGTCCATTAATACATTAGCAACGCGGCCGTATACGTCCTGCAACGCCAAACTTTTCACGTCTGCGGTTAATTTGCGCACGCGACCGGCAAGATTACTAATCAATTGCTGAGTGATGCCGGGGTGGTCTTCCAGCACACCAGAGAAATCCTCTTTCATCACGATCCGGAATTCGGACTTTTCGACCGTGCGCACGGAAGCAGAGCGGGTGGAGTCATCCAACAAGGCCAATTCACCAAAATAGTCCCCCGGGCCCAGGGTGTTCATGATGAATTCCTTGCCGTTTTTATCGCTGCAATAGACCTTAACCTTGCCCGACTCAATGACAAATAGGGAGTCAGCGGGGTCATTTTCGTGAATCACCACGGTATTCTTGGGGAAAGCCCGGGTAGTGCTGCTCCCTTCAAGCGCCTTCAGCTCTTCATCTGACAACCCGTGAAATATTTCCACTTGATCTAACATAAGTGGTGTGCCTCATTTTCTCCCCAAGTTGGTGCGATACTAACCTATGAACTGCGTGCCGCCTATCCCCAAAGGTGACCGGGGCACGTCAGATGAGGTTCGTCGGTATACTTGCGCACATTCGAAGAGAGGCGGCTCTTGTGGTGACAGAAAGTGATCAACCAGGTCAATGGGCAGAGCGCATTGTGACGGCGTCTCAGCCCCTGCTGGCTGCAGCGTCGCGTCCCACCGTGACCATCGACGCGCCCATGGATAGTGATGTTGAAGCATTGCAAGAAGGCCTTGAGCGTGTCCGTGAACTGCTGGCGTCACCCTCTAGCGACATGAATCACGATCTGCTCAATCTCATCGGCGCCATCAGGGGCTACGCCGAAATGCTGCACGAGGATATCGCCTTACTGCATCCCGCACTGAAAGAGACGCTGCCCGCCGTGTTGTCTGCAGTAAACAGCACCCAGGTCACGCTGGAATTGCCGGCCGCCGACAACTCACCGCTCCCCATCACCGAAGCACCGGGTGTGATCCTCGCGGTAGACGATATGCCCGAGAATCGGGAACTGATCAGCAGGCTGCTTTCCCGTGCAGGACATACCGTCATTTCTGCTGAGTCAGGCGAAGAGGCGCTGGAGCTACTCGAGACCCGCGGTGTCGACGTCATGCTTCTCGATCTGATGATGCCAGGCATCGGTGGCGCCGAAGTGCTTCGTCGTATGAAGGAGCACGACAGTTTGCGCGCGACGCCCGTGATCATGATCAGTGGCCGTCAGGATATGGACCAGATTATTGCCTGCATCCAGGCAGGGGCCGATGACTACTTGCTCAAACCCTTCAACCCCGTTCTGCTTCAGGCCCGCATCTCCGCCGGCATCGAGCGCAAGCGGTGGCATGATCGAGAGGAAGATTATCGGCATCAGCTAGAGCGCAATGAGCGGTTCATTCGACAGACCTTCGGTCGGTATCTCTCGGACGATATTGTTGAGCAGTTACTGGAGGCCCCCGAAGGGCTAGAGCTCGGTGGTGATCTCCGCGAAGTCACCATCATGATGTCAGATATTTGCGGCTTCACCAGTCTGGCCGAGCACCTGCCGCCGCCTCAGGTCGTCTCGCTACTCAACGGCTACTTCGAACAGATGACCGGCATCATCTTTGATTATGAAGGCACGATCGATGAATTTCTGGGCGACGCTATTTTGGCGGTATTTGGGGCGCCAAAGCGTCAGGACAATGATCCCGAGCGTGCCGTCCGGTGCGCTCTAGCCATGCGTGAGGCCATGGCCATGGTCAACGCCGCCAATGAAGCAGCGGGACTACCCGCACTGCAGCATCGAATCGCACTCAACACCGGCTCGGTGATCGCTGGGAATATTGGCTCAGAGCAACGTGCCAAGTACGGCTGCGTTGGACATGCCATGAATGTGACTTCGCGGATCGAGGGTCAGACCAATAACGATGAGATTTTGATCTCTGACGCCACCCGTCAGGCGCTTCCAGAAGGCATTTTTGACTTGGGTGAGCCTCGGGAGCTCGTGGTCAAAGGCATCGAAGACCATATCCTGGCCTATCCAGTATTGGGCTTGAAGTCATGACTCATATCGACCAGTCCATTTTGCTGGTAGAGGATAATGAGGTGAACCGAGACATGCTGGTGCGGCGACTTCAGCGCGCCGGCCATCAAGTGACTACCGCCGGAGATGGCGAGGCCGCATTAGAGTCGATGCGTGAACAGCGCCCCGATGTCGTGCTCATGGATATGAACTTGCCAATCAAAGACGGGTGGACTGCCTGTCGGGAAGCGCAACAGGACCCCGCTCTATCGGCTATTCCCATCATCGCGCTCACCGCACATGCCATGGAGGAAGATAAGCAACGCGCCCTCGAGGCGGGATGCAGTGACTATGCCACCAAGCCGGTGGACTTCCCCGATCTGTTGGCAAAGATCTCGGCACAGCTTGATGCGCGCCGCTGACGCAGTGACACAATTGCGACCACGGCTCAGTCTGCGCGGGCGACTGTATCTGTTTTCGGGCGCCATTCTCATCCTCTTTGCCATCAACGTAGCCACCTCTTTATGGGGCAGCTTTGCGCGGAACGAGAGCTCGATTGCCTATCAGGAAACCGTCAACGCGTCGCAGCTCATTACCGAGTTAGAACAGAATCTGCAAAACAAGCGTCAACAGGTGCTGGTGCTGGCCACGTTGAGGGGGAGTACTGAAGAGCCATTAGACACCGGCGCATTGGATAAGGCCTATGCAGACCTGGAAATCATCGCAGAGCGTCTCCGACAGTTGGGTGGTTTTGGTGGTGAAGACCTGGAAACGTATTACCGACGGCTGCATGACAGTGTCACCGCACTCCTCGAGGAATGGCGGCAATTCTATGAACGTTATAACGACCCCACACCGACGCCTGATATCGAATCAGCAGTCTCATACAACAATACACAACAACGACTACAGGAACTCGACCAGCGGCAGTCTTTTATCGCGGTACAACGCGCCAACGCCATTAACGCCACGATTGCGCTGACGGACCAAATTACTGTCATTGGCTTTATCAGCTCGATTGCGATCACTCTGGCGCTGGTATTTGCCATGATTCGGAGCACCAATGCCTCCCTGACGCGCATGAAGCGAGGTGTCGAGCGCTTCGGCTCGGGAGATCTCACTTATCGCATAGACGACCAACGTGACTCAGGAGAGATCGGCGATTTGGCGCGCACCTTCAACGAAATGTCGACGAAGCTGCAGATCGCGATTGAGGAGATGAATACCGCCCGCGCCGACGCCGATTCTGCAAATGCAGCCAAGAGTATGTTCCTGGCAAATGTGAGTCATGAGCTGAGGACGCCGCTCAATGCCATCATCGGATATTCTGAGATGCTACAGGACGAACTGGGGGATGGCGTACAGATTGATCGCGAGCAGTTTCATCATGACCTCGCCACTATTATCTTCTCGGGAAAGCAGCTACTCACTCTGATTAACGACATTCTTGACCTGTCGAAAATCGAGACGGGGAAAATGCAGGTGAGCCGCGAGCTATTCAGCCCCGCAGGTCTTCTCGTGCAAGTCTGTGATGCCCTCTCACCGCTACTGCTGCAAAACAATAACCGTCTCACGCTGGATATCGACAAGGACAGCATGCGTGACATAAACAGTGATCGCGGGAAACTGCAGCAGATTGTCACTAACCTGTTCTCCAACGCCTGCAAGTTCACAAAGGATGGCGAGATTACGGTTTCCGCTCATATGACGGAGGACTCACTGATCGTCTCGGTTGCTGATACCGGTATCGGGATGACCCAGGCGCAACAGGACCGGGTATTTGAGGCCTTTACTCAGGCAGAATCAAATACCGGCGTGAAATATGGCGGCACCGGTCTCGGCTTGGCAATTGTGAGAGAGTTTTGTGCGATGCTGGGTGGCAGGGTGGGGTTAGAGAGCCAACCAGATCAGGGGTCTAGCTTCCGGGTTACGCTTCCGGCTGACCCAACGTCAGTTCCCGGAGGCGCTTAAGCGCTTCCTCGCGTTTCTCTAAATCAGCCGAGAGCGCGGCATTTTGCTCGCTCAAGTCGGACACCTGCTGCTCGAGACCGGCGATCAACGCCAGCACCAAATCGATCAGCACTGCTCGGTCTGTCGCGGCGCCGACATCAGAGGCTTCTACCTCAATGCCATACTGAGCGAGAGTATCCGCCAAAGCCTGCCCTGCAGCCGCCTCCAGAGGCGCTTGCTCACCGCCAGCTACGGCGTGTTCCGAAAAGGCTGACCGCGCGGCCTCAGAGTCGCCTTGGGCAAGCGCCTGAAGTCCAAGTGTGAAGTGATCAATTTGGGATTCGCCAGGACACTGGCAAATACCCGCTTCCAATTCGCCTGCAGCGCTCAGATCCGATACGTCGGACTCACCGCCACCTGATGCGGTGTCCGCGGGCAGCAAGCCGCAGCCCGACAGCAGCATTGTAGCTGACAAGAAAAAGACATGGATGAGACGCTGGCGATATACCACGGTGCGGGCCCCTATCGGTTTGAGGGAGCATAGCACCGCGCAACGCGGCCAGACCAGCATTGAGAACAGATTATTCGTGCCGGAGGTGAGGAAACAGAATCACGTCCCGAATGGATGGCGAATTGGTCAGCAACATGACGAGCCGATCGATGCCGATTCCCTCCCCTGCCGTCGGCGGCAGACCGTACTCAAGAGCGCGAATGTAGTCATGATCAAAGTGCATGGCCTCATCGTCTCCCGCTTCTTTGGCCGCAACCTGTGCCGCGAAGCGATCCGCCTGATCCTCTGCATCGTTGAGCTCACTGAAACCATTGGCCAACTCCCGCCCACCGACGAAGAACTCGAACCGGTCAGTCACAAAGGGATCGTCATCGTTGCGCCGCGCCAATGGCGACACTTCCGTGGGGTAAGCGGTGATAAAGGTCGGCTCCTGCAATTGCGCCTCGGCTGTCTCCTCAAAAATTTCGATTTGAATCTTGCCTAGGCCCCAACTCTTTTCCACCTTGATACCTAACTGCTGGGCAACCACAGCAGCAGCGCCACGTTCTGCGATCTGGTCAGCCGCAAGGCTCGGATTGTATTTGAGTATGGCTTCAACCACGGTCATCCGCTGGAAGGGTCGATCGAAATGGTAAGTCGCGTCGCCATAAGCGACTTCTGTCGAGCCTAGTACCGATTGGGTGAGCTCTCGCATGAGCTCTTCGGTGAGATCCATGGCATCACGGTAATCCGCATACGCCCAGTAAAACTCCAACATGGTGAATTCCGGGTTATGCCGAGTCGACAGCCCCTCGTTACGGAAATTACGATTGATCTCGAAAACTTTTTCCAGGCCGCCAACCGTCAACCGCTTGAGGTAGAGCTCTGGGGCAACCCGGAGATACATCTCCATGTCGAGCGCGTTGTGGTGAGTAATAAAGGGCCTCGCCGTAGCACCACCCGCGATGGGATGAAGCATCGGCGTCTCAACCTCAACAAACTGACGCTCAACCAGAAATTGTCTAATAAATTGGACCGTCGCCGCTCGGATGCGGAAAACCTCGCGCGCTTCGGGGTTCACGATAAGATCAACGTAGCGCTGGCGATAGCGCATCTCTTGATCGACCAGGCCATGGTACTTATCGGGTAAGGGGCGAAGAGACTTGGTCAATAAGCGCCCTTCTTCCATGTTGATATAGAGATCGCCCTTCCCGCTGCGATGCAAAGGGCCCGACGCTGCAACAATATCGCCCAGATCCCAGGTCTTGATGGCCTGAACCACTTCTTCAGACAAAGTCTCACGATTCAGGTACAGCTGAATGGTGCCCGACCCATCCTGAATGAGCAGAAAGGCGCCGCGGTTGCGGATCAGCCGTCCTGCAACCGAGAAGCGATGATCCGCTGTCTCCAGTTCAGCCTTGTCCTGAGATTCAAAGTCGCCTTGCAATTCGCCGGCCAGCGCTGTCCGGCGGAAATCATTGGGAAATGCCGGACCGGACACCCGCAATGCGGCGAGCTTTGCGCGGCGCTCCGCGATCAAGCGATTTTCATCATCAGGCTGCTGTGGATCGTCCACGACTATCTTCCTTTTGTATTGCCTTAGAGGCCTTGCTTCAGGGACGCCTGAATAAAGGGATCCAATGCACCATCGAGTACTGTCTGAGTGTTGCGCGTTTCAAC
>JACETJ010000037.1 GCA_013911345.1 Congregibacter sp. | reverse complement strand
CCATTAACAGCGAGCGCACGTCGTTGGCAACGGTGTCAGCATGCAGAAACGAGGTGCTGTAGATGTTGCGAATCTGGCGGGATTCATCGATAAGAAACACACGCAGGATATGCGACATCGTGCCCATGTATTCGCCATTCTCGTCATAGTCTCGGATCACCCACTGACCATAGGCGTTGAGGATGGGGTCCAATGTGGTGGCGCCCTCTGTGGTGAGAAACTGCCAGTCAAAATCCCCCGCGCGAAACTGCGACCCGTACGCGTCGATCACGTCAGGCGTATCGAATACTGGGTCAAAACTGAAGCTCACCAGGCGCGCTTTATCCGCAGTCGCGGGGTCTGCTTGCAGAGCATCTTGGACGCTCCGCATCACGTAGGTTGCCAGAGGGCAGCCGTTCACGTCATCGCAGGTGGTGAAAATAAAGCTCAGGACAGTGGGCTTGCCGCCGAGGAAATCATGGAGCTGTGCTGAATTGCCGTCACTGTCGATCACCGCGCCATCTGCCGCGCTACCCATGGACGGAAGGGCGTAACTGCCGGGCTCCGGTGGCGTAAAGGACAAGGGCTCGTAGCCCGGGGCCAGTACCACAGGGGGTTTGTGCTCGTGAGGGGCACAGAGTGCGGCTGCACTCCATGCCCAGATCAGCAGGAGGAGGGTACCGCGCACGCTGGTATCAGTGCGCGGGTGGTGTCGTGATCAGGCCCGACGGCGATTGCGCGGTCATACCGCCATACAGCGCGTGAGCGCCGAATCGCATCTGGTGTGGGGCTCCGAGGCCAAGCTCGACAAAGTCGAGATTAAATTCTGGCGTCATCGACTTACCGTCCCACTTGTAGAGTTTGAAGTACTGCAGGTCATTGCCTTCTGATGCGGTTGTTTTATCCCAGTTCGCTAGTAGCGACGAGGTGTAGTAAAGCCGCTTACCGTCCCAGCTCTGCGACACCATGTTCACCTGCTCGCCGATCTGCTCTTCCATGATCTGCGTCGGTGCGAAAGGATCTGAAATGTCATACAAGCGAGTCAGTCCATCGTTCCAGGTGTTGATCCACAGGTGGTTGTCGTCGGCCGAGATCGAGATATCCACGGGCAGAGGTATCTTGCTGGCGTCACCAATATCCGCCACCGCTTTCGCCTGCCACTCGCCGGCTTCGTCTTCGTAGATTAACCAGACCTTGGAGGTGAGGGCGGTGGTGGTGAAGCAGTAGTTTGAGCGAGAGCCCCAGGCGCAGCGGATTTCGAGCGGCGCACCAGGCACATCCAATACCTTTTTGGGCTTTCGGGTATGCAGGTCCCAAATAACGACCGTATTGCCGAAACGCTTCATCGCCTCGCCATCGCCCATCATCTTGCCAAGGTTCATCATGTAGTTGTTCCAGCCGGTGAAGGAGGACGTCACCAGCACATTACGTCGTGGCAAGGCGCGCGCGTCGTATCCATAGCCGTCGGCGAAGTTTCCAGACTTCTCGGCACCCTGCAGGTTGTCATCGGTGGGCATCCAGACGCTGGTGATGAAATCACCGCCGTTGGTGTACTCCGCCATGCCGGTGCGGCCGCCGTGGTCGCGGTTATTGGACAACCCAGTGATCAGCATGCGTCCGGGCAGCGCATAGTTGGTATGGGGCCCGACCACGCCGCCGGTTTTCTCGACGAAATCGTCAATGGTGCGGTGCAGCGTGGGCGCCGCAGGATCTGTATGGACATCGAAGATGAAGATTTTACTGGTGTCCAAACCGGACGCCCACAAGTAGCGGCGATCATCGGTTAGCCCTGAGTGATGCGCTTCGTGGCGGCCACCCATCGAGATTGAGTGAATGACCTGTGCATAGGTTTCAGAGTCAGGGTTAACGTCTACCGTGACGAGTTTGTCCTCTCCGTCGCCAACGCCCTCAAGGCCCAGCGTCCAGATATAAACATAGTCTTCCTGGCCAACGATCTTGGCCATATACGGTGACATGCAGGTTTCGTCTGCCGACGTTGGTTGTACCAGCACGGCCAGCGCAATTAGCGCTGAAAAAAATCCTTTGATTATCATGATTGTCCCTAAATTTTTCTGCCACAATTAGCCTGATGCTATCACCTTCAGCCAAGCCTGCGAATCGTTTTCTAACTCCGGTGAAACGGGGCGTGGTGCTGTGTTTGGGCGGCGTCTCATTGCTGTGCCTGCCGCTGATCGGGGTGCTCGCGGATGCTGGTGCTCCTGTTACTGATGGTACCCACAAAGTGGGTTTAGCTGACTCCCGGGTGGGGTATGAGTCGGTTTCGTATGTCACAGACTCAAAGGTCGTTATACAAGCACTCGGCGAACGGCAGCCGCTATATGAATTGAGCGTGAATGCACCGCTTGGCCTGCCCGCAGTAACACGTCAGTTAGCTCCCGCGGAAATCGATTTAGGGCGCCAGCTATTTTTCGACCGGCGACTGTCAAAAAACGAGACGCTGTCTTGTGCCATGTGCCACATCCCCGAGCAGGGCTTTACCCAAAACGAGTTGGCCACGCCGGTTGGTCATCTTGGTAAAGGCGTGCGGCGCAATGTGCCGTCGCTCTACAACGTGGCGTATACGGAAGACCTTTTCCTGGACGGGCGGGAGCAGTCACTGGAGGCGCAGATCTGGTCGCCACTGCTTGCTGATAATGAGATGGCGAACGGTTCTCGTGAAGCGGTGCTGGCAAAACTGGTCTCAAACGATTTGTATAGGCAGCGGTTTGCGGAGATCTTCGAGGAGGGTCTCACCCAGAGCACCCTGGGGCGGGCCCTGGCCGCCTATCAGCGCGCGTTGCTGTCTGGCGACTCACCGTTTGATCGGTGGTACTTCGGGGGCGAGGAACTACCCATTAAGAAAGAATCGGGTGCTGAGGGTTATCCGGCACTGGCGGCTCGGGGCTTCGCCGTCTTTCAGGAAAAAGGCTGTGCCACGTGTCATCGCATCAACGATTCGTCGGCGCTGTTTACAGATGGCCAGTTTCACAACACGGGTACCGGATATCTTCGCGCGGGCCGGGCACTCCGGCCCCCCTCAGTTCAGCTGGCTCCCGGGATTTTTGTGGTGCCCACGGTCGACGCTGAAACCGAAACGTTCACTGACGACGGGCGCTATGAAGTCACGGGCCGTGAAGCTGATCGATGGCGGTATCGCACCCCCAGCCTGCGCAACGTCGCGCTCACCGGCCCCTACATGCATGATGGGTCGCTTGCCACACTCGAGGCGGTGGTCGCTTTCTATGCTGAGGGTGGTGGGGGAGATCCGGCCCAGGATCCCCGAACGCAATCCGTTCAGTTAACGCAGTCCGATCAAGACGCGTTGGTGGCGTTTCTAAATACGCTCACCTCCAGCCACGTTGATACGCTGGTGTCAGATGCCCGAAGTGTGACGATCGGTGAGCGGACGGCGGGTGGTCAGTAACCACAGGCATGTGTAGGGTGAGGGTTTTCTTCGGGGGCTGGCTCATGTTTAAGGCGTGTAAGCGAATAGGGTTGCTGGGTATCTTGGGGTCCTTGGCCTTGGTGGGGTGTGGCAGCGAAGTCGATTCGCTGTCGGGCGCAGACCAACAGCAAAGTTTGGCGGAGCGCGCAGGAGCGCCGCTGTTCGAGGGCATGGGTGATTACCACATGCCCATCACCACCACTGACCCTAATGCCCAACGCTACTTTGATCAGGGCATGGTGCTGGCGTTTGGCTTTAACCATGCGGAATCCATTCGCAGTTTTCGCGCCGCGCAAACGTTAGATCCCGGATGCGCCATGTGCTTCTGGGGCGAAGCACTGGCGACAGGGCCGAATATCAACGTGACCAGTAACGGCAAGGCCATTATGTCGGCTGATGAGCGAGTCGGCGCGCGCGCCGCAATAGATCAAGCGTTGACGTTGATCGATGGAGTGACGCCTAAGGAGCAGGACTGGATCAGAGCGCTGGATCAGCGTTATGACGGTCAGGCGGACACCCCCCGCGACCCGCTCGATCGGGCATGGGCCGATGCGCTGGCTGAGATGGCAGCGCGTTACCCCAATGACACGACGGTGGCATCGGTGTACGCAGAGGCGTTGATGAATACTATGCCCTGGGATTATTGGGGTCCGAACGGGGAAGCAAAGCCTGACACGCAAGCGGTGATTGCGAGCCTTGAGGCCGTCATGGAGGCAGACCCCGATCATCCCCTCGCGCTTCACCTGTATATCCATGCATTGGAAGCCTCTTCGAATGCGGCAAAGGCGGAGCTTGCTGCGGATCGTCTGGCTAATCTGGTGCCCGGGTCAGGTCATCTCGTGCACATGCCCAGCCACATTTACTTCAGGGTGGGCCGGTACCAGGATTCCGCGCTGGCTAATCTTCGCGCCGCAGAAGTTGACGAAGCCTACATCGCCCAGTGCAACGCGCAGGGCTTTTATCCCGCGCTGTATTACCCGCATAACATCCACTTCCTGTGGGCCTCGGCGACCATGCAGGGCCAAAGCGCACTGTCGCTGGACAGCGCCCGGCGGGTAGTGGCTAACGTGCGGGTCGAGCAGGTGGAGCAGTTCCCGACTATTCAGTTCTTTCGCACAGTGCCGATGCTCTCTCTGGTGCGGTTCGCGAAGTGGGAGGAGATTCTGGCTGAGCCCGAGCCTTACGAGCCCTTCGCGTTTGCCCGCGCGATATGGCACTACGGGCGCGGTGTCGCCCACGCAGCGCTGGGTGACGCAGAGGCCGCGCTGGTCGAATTGGCAGCGATTGAACGGCTCGAGCCCGAGGTCGACGAGATCTTCATGGGCAATGTGTACCCGGCCAGAGATCTTCTCGAGATTGCCAAGGCATTACTGAGGGGCGAGATGGCGTATCGCTCAGATGATGCGGCTAGCGCGGTGCAGGCGTTTGAGGAAGCCGTTGCGCTGCAGGACGCGCTGCCCTACACCGAGCCGCCATTCTGGTACTACCCGACGCGGCAGTCGTTAGGCGCCGCGCTGCTGGCCGATGGTCGGGCTGAAGAGGCGCAGGCGGTGTTCGAGGCAGATCTGAAGCAGTATCCGATGAACGGGTGGTCTACGTTTGGCCTGGCCGAGGCCATGAGCGCTCTGGGTGACGAGGCGGGAGCGAAGAAAGCACTCGACCGATTTGAGACGCTCTGGCAGTTCGCAGACGTGACGTTGAGTTCTTCAATTCTCTAGCTATTTAGCGCTCGTTGGCTGAGGCGGTGAAAAGCGCATGATCAAGCTGGTTACGTTGCTGACAAAAAAACCCGGCATGTCGCGGGAAGCATTTATTGAGCATTACGAGACGCACCATAAGATAATCGGCGAGAAGTATCTCGCCGGGTACGCGGTGAAGTATCAGCGGCGTTACCTTCACGTGGCCGATTCGACTCATCATGCTCCAGAGGGATTGCCTTTTGATGTACTAATGGAGATCTGGTTCCCGGATCAGGACCGCATGGACGCCGCGATGGCGTTGATTGCGTCAGAGGCCGCGCAAGCGGAAATCATCGCCGACGAAGCGCGCCTTTTCGACCGCGAGCTCATTCGCAGCTACGTTGTCGAGGAATACGAGTCGGAAATGCCCTGACCGCTGACCGCGACGGAGTCGGGTCTAGAGCAAGTTGTCGGGGCGCTTTTTAGTCAAACCAGTGAAGCTGAATCGCTCCCGTCTCTGCGCCTTCCCGGGCAATACGCTCTGCGCACTCGCCAAATTTATTTTCAATCTGCTCGCGCCGAATCTTCATGGTCGGGGTCAGAATCTCGTTTTCGATGGTCCAGGGTTCGCTGCTGAAAATCACCGCGCCAATGCGCGCATGTTTTTCAATTTCGCCGTTGATATGGTCTACCGTCGCTAAAGCAGCGGCCTCTACAGCCTCTTTGGGCAGGGCGCGAGCGGGCTCGTTAAGCACCGTGACCATTACCGTCTTTGAGTAACCCCGGCCTAGCAGGCACTGTTGTTCAGAATGAGGGTTGTCAGCAAAGAGACCCTCGATGGGCGGTGGGGCCACGAACTTGCCTTGAATGGTCTTGAAGTAGTCTTTGACTCTCCCGGTAATGAAAATAAAGCCATCGTCATCAATGCGCACTTTGTCGCCCGTGTGCAGCCAACCATTCTGCCAGAGCTCTGCGGTCTTCTCGGGGCGGTTGTAGTATCCGGGCGTGCAGCCCTCTGCCTTGATTAATAGTTCGTCGTTGTCCCCAATTTTGACTTCGACTTCGCCAGCGGGTCTGCCGATGGAGCCGATGCGGCGGTCCTTTGGGTCGGTGATAATGAGCCCCATTGCTTCGGTCTGCCCGAACCCCTCACACAGCTTCACACCGACTTTGTCCCACCACTCAATCAGAGAGGGTGGAGTGGGGGCGGCCGCGGTCAGACAATATTCAACGTCATCCATCCCGAGCGCACCCCTTACCAGACCCTGTACTCCAGCTTGATCGGCTGCGAGCGCTGCTGCCAGCGCCTCTGCGCCCCCAAACTTGGCAGTAATCGATTGCCGTAGTTGCTCCCAGACCCGGGGTGGGCCGAAAAAGATGTTGGGTCGGCATTGGGGAAGATCCCGCGCCAGCGTCTCGAGCGATTCATTAAACCAGATCTCGCCCCCCGTATTGATCGATGAGAATTCAACAATCTGGCGCTCAGCGATATGGGAGAGCGGCAAGTAGCTGAACCACCTCGGTTGTTCACGTTGCGTGAAAAGGTATTGGCACCGACGCATGGGAATCAGATTGGTGGCGTGGGTCTGTATGACCCCCTTTGGCAAGCCGGTTGTGCCCGAAGTGAATACCAGAGAGACGACGTCATCGGGGCCGGGTTTATAGGAGGGCGCCTCCGTAGAAGCGGCTGCGACGAGATCCTCCCATTTTGTATGAGGCAGGTCGCAATCGACCCCCGGTAGCGTAATCAACAAGCAGCCTTCCGGGAGGACCTCTTTTACGCTGTGCCAGTTTTCGGTCTCGCCGAGAAACAGCACTTTGGTATCAGTAAAGCCTAGGATGTATTCGGCGGTTGCCTGAGCGTGAGTGGTAAAAAGCGGCACCGTGACGTTACCCGAGTGAATGATCCCCATGTCGGCCATGATCCAGTGGGCCCGATTGCGGGAGAGCAGTGCCATTCGTTCACCGTGCCCAAACGCCGCTTCGAGCCAGGCAGCAACGCGGTCGATCTCGGCAACCGCCGCACCCCAGGTGTACTCTGTTGCGCCTGATTCAGCCAGATCACGCATCCATACCTGCTCGGGTTGCGACGCCGCCCAGTGGCGTGCCTGCTCGGTGAGGGTGGAGTACTGCATGCGATCGGTTCCTTTGAGCTGGTGGCGCTGAGGCCTGACTAAACGTGTATTGGCCGCAAAACGGCCTTATCGGGCTGCTCGCTGCGCGTAAGGTTTACATTAGTCGGTGCGGGCAGCCAATTCCAGCCCCGCACAGTGATGACCCTGATACCGTTTGAGCGGAGCTGCGCGGGTAAGGGTATAGTGGCGCGGAGCTATCCAGCTTATTGCGTTTACCACAAAAAGGAATGCCGATGACTCCATTACTCGAAATCACGCTGTATTTCACGTTGCTGACCTTTATAACAGTGGTCCTCGGTGCGGCGATCCGTAACCAGGAGTGGACAAAAGAGGGCCGTGATATCGGGCTGGGTAATCGCGATAATCTTAAGGCGGAGACCCCCATGGGTGGGCGGGCTGATCGCGCCGCGAAAAACTCCATCGAAGCGCTGGTGTTTTTTGCTCCCCTTGCCGTGTTAGCGCATCTGGCGGGCATGGACGCCGAGGTGCTGCTTGGCGCTCAGATCGCTTTTTGGGCGAGAGTGGCTTATGTGCCTATCTACATCGCAGGGATCAAGTACGTTCGGAGTCTGGTCTGGATTGTGGGTGTGGTCGGTTACGGGATGATGGTGTCGCATCTGCTTTGATGTCTCATCCGGTGGCCAACGATGTTAGCTTGCCGGCGGACAGGCAAAGCAGCTCCGCCATCGCGCTTTGAGAGCGGCGCTACCCAGGTCACCCAGCGTGGCGATATTCCGCTGAGGGATTAACGCGGCGTCTTGCGTTGTCGCGACGGCATCGCTGACACTCGATTCCCGCAAGATATGCAGCATCGGAAACGGTGATCGGTTGGTGTAGTTTTCTGCATCGTCGGGTTCGGTATCGGAAAATTGATACCGTGGGTGAAAGCCCACCAGCTGGTAGCTACCTTCCCAACCCAACGCTTCGGCTAGACTCTGGGCGGTGTATAAAAAATCATTAAAGTCGCGAAAATCGGGCATGCCGGCCGGCAAAATGAGGAAGCTCGTTTCGATATCTGGGCTGTTGTGCAGGAGGGTAATCTCCTCGCTCAGGGCGTGAAGGATGTTCTCTGGTTCCGAGTTCTCGAAGACGGTAAAACGCATGCTATTGCGCATCACTTCTCGACGGGCAAATGGACACAGGTTGAGGTCAACGACAAAAGAGTTGATCCAGCGCCGGGTAATGTTGACGGTGGTGTCGATACTTCCCAACTCCTGATAAAAGCGGCAGCGTGGGCTTTCGAGGAAGATCGTCGAGCGCCTTATCGCGATGCGGTATCTTAGAGCATGATGAACCGGGTTGCTGACCAAGCGGGGGCGACATCATGGTGTGGAGGTGTCCGAGTTGCGGACAGGCGCTTGAGGGCGGTGATGAGCGCTTGCTATGCCCCGCACACCACAGCTTTGATCGCTCGAAAGAGGGCTACGTTAACCTGCTCCCGGTACAAAAAAAACGGAGTAAGCGCCCGGGAGACAGCCTCGAGATGGTACTGGCTCGGCGAACGGTTCACGATGCTCGGCTTTATCAGCCTCTAGCAGAGGCGCTCGGCGATGTGGTGTCTGCGAGATCTGGGATCAGGACGCTATTGGATATTGGCTGCGGTGAGGGGTTTTACGGCGGAGTGCTCTCGAGTCAATTGCCGCATCTGACGTGCTATGGCATCGATGTGGCGAAGCCCGCAGTCAAGTTGGCCGCTAAAACCTATCCGCGTCATCACTATGCCGTAGCAAGCTCGCGGGACCTGCCCGTCATCACCTCGTCGATTGATATGGCGCTGTGCGTTTTTTCTCCTTCCAATGATGCAGAAATTGCCCGGGTGTTGCGGCCGGGCGGGTTTTACCTTGAGGTCGGGCCCGGGCCAGAACACCTTTGGCAGCTAAAAAGCGCACTGTACGAGCAGCCCCGTCAGCACAAACCCTTAAGACGACAAATGGTGGACGCGACTCTCGCAGATGAAGGCGAAGTCCGTTACGACAGAACGCTGGATAATGGGTTGCTTCAGGCGCTGCTGGCAGCGACGCCCTTCGCTTTTAGGGGGCGCCGGGAAAGCCGCGCAGCGCTAACGGCGCAATCTGATTTTCTGGTCACGATCGCCTTTTCCTGGCGTCTCTTTGTCTTGGGAGAGAAGGGGGCGCGTTAGACCCGATATGCCGCGCTCGAATGGCACGGCCTTTTACTTTGCCCTGAGCGAGGTAGCTCATTGCCTGACGGAGCGCGGTTCTGGAAATTGCTACGTGGCTTACATTGTCTGCGATCGCGATCTTCCCGATCGCCCCGGCATCCAACCCGGCGTCACCGGTGAGGGCGCCGAGCACATCGCCCGGGCGGATCTTTTGTTTACGGCCTGCATCAATTTGTACTGTGGCCATAGCGCCCCGCAAGTGGTAATTCGGATCGCGGTCTAGTGATGCCAGCTGGTCGCAAATACCCGTGATATTAAGATGGTCTTCAATCACGCGCATGCGCGGCGCTTCGGCGGGTGTGACCAGACTGAAAGCCTTTCCGGATTGCCCGGCCCGGCCAGTGCGGCCAATTCGATGGACATACGTGTCCGCATCTCGCGGCAGCTCAAAATTCACCACCATCTCGAGTGCGGGAATATCGAGGCCGCGTGCTGCGACATCACTAGCAATTAAGACCGGACAGGAGTCATTGGCAAACTGAAGCAGCACCTGATCCCGCTGTCGCTGCT
>JACETJ010000036.1 GCA_013911345.1 Congregibacter sp. | reverse complement strand
GGCAAATGAAAAAGCTCTGCCGTGGTCGTAGTGTGGCGGCCCTTGTCCGCGAGCTCAGATAACGCGCCAATGCGAATCGCCGCTTCAGGCAGCAGTCGTTTGATGAGCGAGGATTTCCCTACGCCTGACTGCCCTACCAGCACGAGCGTGTCTGACCCAATCAGCGCCGTCAGATCACTGGCATCCGGCAAGTTCTGGTGTGTCACAAGGGTGCGATAACCCAGCGCGGTATATTGCGCCAGTTGGTGCATCAGGGCATGGTCAGGGCCAATCAGATCGGCCTTATTGAGCACCAGCGCCGCCTCTACCCCCATGTTTTCGGCCGCGACCAAATAGCGGTCGATGAGGCTGCCTTGTGGCGCGGGCTCTGGTGCGAAAACGATGAGCATCAGGTCAATGTTTGCAGCGACCGGCCTTAGCCGTCCCTGCCAATCCGGGCGCTCCAGTACATTTTGCCGTGTCACCAGAGCGTCGAGTACACCGGTTTCCTCGGTCGGTAGCCACACGATATTGTCTCCGGCCACGGGCGATTCGAGATGTGCGCGCAGGTGACACAGTAAACGATCGCCCGATGGCGTCTCGATCAATGCCTGCTTGCCGTAACGCGCAATGACGACACCGTGCTGTCCCAGCTCCGGAGCATCCTGGCTCGACGCAGACCTTTGTGCCTCGATACGACGTGTTTGCTGTTCAGTAAGGCGACGTTTTGTCATCGTGCTAGTGTATGTCACCCGAGGTGAGTTGGTGCACCCAACGGCAGTAATGCCAGCGCCCCAATTGAGCTCAGGCCAAATGGGGTAGTGAGTCAGAGGTAGGGGTAAGAGGAGCGCAGATGGCGATCAGTGACCACAACCTGATATGGGTCGACATGGAGATGACCGGTTTGGTGCCAGAGGCGCATCGTGTCATCGAGATCGCCACCATCGTCACGGATTCTAATCTGGCTGTGCTGGCCGAGGGCCCCGTCATCGCCATTCATCAACAGCCCGCTGAACTCGAGGCAATGGATGAGTGGAACACCCGGACACATACCCGGTCTGGGCTTGTTGAACGGGTTCGCAGCAGCGCCGTGACCGAGCAGGGAGCGACAGAGTCCACACTCAATTTTCTGCGCCAATGGGTGCCGGAGGGGAAGTCTCCCATGTGCGGCAACTCCATTTGCCAAGATCGACGCTTCATGGCTCGCCACATGCCAGCGTTGGAAAAGTTTTTCCACTATCGAAATTTGGACGTCAGTACGCTGAAAATATTGATGCAGCGCTGGCGCCCGGACTTGCCGGAAGCGCCAAAGCAGGGCGCGCACCAGGCGCTTGAGGATATTCGTGAGTCGATAGAGGAACTCCGTCACTACCGAACGCACTTTTTGCGAGTGGATTAACTAATACCCCTGGCCGTGCTGGACCAATGCCCAGCGCACATGCTCACGAACGAGCTCCGAGGGGTCGTCCAATGCAGATTTCAGCGCCGTGATGATTGTCTCGCTGGTTTCCGCATTGCCAAGCGCGATAGCGACGTTGCGCCGCCACTGTTGGAAGCCAATACGCCGAATGGCAGACCCTTCGGTATGCGAAAGGAAAGTCGACTCATCCCAGCGAAAACACGCCACCAGATCTATAGCGTCTAGATCGTGTCGCGGCGCGAAGTCGGGCTCGCTGGTAGCTTGCGCAAACTTGTTCCAGGGACACACCAGCTGACAGTCGTCACAGCCATAGATCCGGTTGCCCATCGCCGGGCGAAGTGATTCCGGGATCACGCCATCGAATTCGATGGTGAGGTAGGAGATGCACTTTCTGGCATCCAGCACCCAGGGGGCGATGAAGGCATCGGTCGGGCAAATATCGAGGCAGGCATGGCAGCTTCCACAGTGTTCGGTCTGCTGCGGTGGATCAGCGGGCAACGGCACGTCGGTGTAAATCTCGCCGAGAAAAAACCAGGAGCCTGCCTTGTCGTTGATCAGCATGGTGTTTTTGCCGATCCAGCCAAGCCCTGCGTTTTCGGCCAGCGCGCGTTCCAACACGGGAGCGCTGTCTACGAAGGCGCGGTACTGACCGCCGCCCAGCTCGGCTTCAATCCGTTTGGCCAGCTTGGCGAGGCGTCCGCGCATGAGCTTGTGATAATCCCGCCCGAGTGCGTACCGAGAGATGTAGGCCTTGTCGGATGAAGCAAGAATAGCCTCGGGGTCCTCGCCTGCGGGCAGGTAGTCCATTCGAGCGGTGATCACGGTGCTGGTTCCCGGCACCAGGTCTTCCGGATGAGAGCGCTTGCTACCATGGCTCGCCATCCAGTCCATCTCGCCGTGATAGCCGGCTGCGAGCCACTTGGCGAGGTAGTCTCTGTGCTGGGCAAGATCAATGCCGGTAAAACCCAAAGCCTGAAATCCCATTTCCTGCCCCCACTGACGGATGGTCTCGAGGGTGGCTGAGGCAGCAGGATCTGGTGACTTGTCAGTGCTCGGGTTGGAGTCTGTCATGGTGAGATTGTGACAGATGCTGGGCCTGGCGCGTTACACTTGAAACATGACCCACGCCTTGTCCCATCTCCGAGAATTTGCTCTAGCTGACGAGTCGGCGACGCTCGCGCTGGGTGGGCGGGTCGCAGGCACGGCGCAGGTGCCGCAGGTTATTTTTCTTCGGGGGGATCTGGGCGCCGGCAAGACCACTTTTAGTCGCGGATTTTTGCGTGGGCGCGGTCATGATGGTTCAGTGAAGAGCCCAACCTACACATTGGTGGAGCCTTATGAGGCCGTGCCCGGGGGGCCGGTTTTTCACCTCGATCTCTACCGGCTGGGAGACGCGCAGGAATTGACCTATCTAGGGCTGGGCGATTACCTCTCGGCGCAGGGCATTCTGCTGATCGAGTGGCCAGAGCGTGCTGAGGCGCAGCTCCCACCAGCCACTCTTGACATTACGCTGACCCCCGATGGATCTGGACGTAAGGCGATGGTTCGAGCCGGCAACCCCGAGCTTCTCGAGGCGCTGTGAGATGGATATGACCGTGACGATGAGTTGTGACAGTGCCGCGATCCGCACAGCGTCGGGCCTGCGCTTAGGCCAGACTGTGTTGAGCAGCCTGACGGCGATCGCATTAGTACTGACTTTAATCCCAGCCGTCCATGCTGCCGACGTCAATGCGGTGCGGCTCTGGCGGGCACCCGATCACACCCGGGTGGTGCTCGATCTTTCTGAGTCTGCGGACTTCAGCACGCTGTCACTCGAGAACCCCCAGCGGTTCGTGGTCGATTTGTCGCGCAGCCAGCTGAGCGCCAGCCTGACGTCGCTACCGTTGGAGGGCACGCCGATCAGCGGGGTGCGTTCCGGTATCCGAAAGGGCACAGATCTGCGCCTGGTTTTTGATCTCAGTGCCCTGGTCCGCACCTCGGTCTTTCTGCTACCGCCGAACGAGACCACGGGCCATCGGGTCGTGATCGATCTATTCGACGACACGGTGTCAGTGGCGCCACAGCCGGTGCTGTCGGTGGAGTCACTCGATGAGCGCCGCGATATTGTGATCGCCATCGACCCAGGCCATGGCGGAGAGGATCCGGGCGCATCTGGGCCCGGCGGTTTGAGAGAGAAAACCGTGGTGCTCCAGATTGCGCGACGCCTCGAGAGCCAGCTGGCAGAGATACCGGGGTTCACGCCGGTGCTGGTTCGTAGTGGCGACTACTATGTGAGCCTCAAAAACCGCCGTGATCAAGCGCGCCGGCTTGAGGCCGATCTGTTTGTGTCAATCCACGCCGATGCGTTCCGCGAAAAATCAGCTCACGGCGCGTCGGTGTATGCGTTGTCCATGCGCGGAGCGACGTCCACGACCGCCCAATACCTTGCTGATACAGAAAATGCGGCCGACTTGGTGGGAGGAGTAGAGCTGGCGGACATGGACCCGATGCTGGCAGGTGTGCTCGCTGACCTCTCTATGACAGGGACTCTGGACACCAGTCTCAATTTAGGCGCATTGATTCTCGAGCAGATCGACGGGGTGGCCCGTCTGCATAAAAAAAGAGTTGAGCAAGCGGGGTTTGCGGTTCTTAAATCACCCGATGTGCCATCGCTACTGATCGAAACAGGCTTTATTTCCAATCCCGGTGAAGCGGAGAGACTTGCCACGCCCGCCTATCAGGACAAGATGGCGCGAGCGATTCGGCGAGGCATTCAAAGTTGGTTCGCGCGGCAGCCCCCACCGGGTACGCTGCTGGCATGGCAGCGTGAGCAAGGGGGAAGGGAAGTGACCATTGCTGCTGGCGACACGCTGTCGGAAATTGCCGAGCGCTACGGCGTGACCGTTGCTTCGATCAAAACCAACAATGGCCTCAATCGCGACGTGATCTTTGTTGGCCAGACGCTGGTGGTTCCAGAGGGATGACTATGATTCGTATCCTCGAGCCTCGGCTAGCCAATCAGATCGCTGCGGGTGAAGTCGTTGAGCGACCCGCGTCTGTGATCAAAGAGGCTGTGGAGAATAGTCTTGATGCGGGTGCGACCCGCATCGATATCGATGTGGAGGCGGGCGGCACACGGTTACTGCGTATCCGCGATGACGGGCTTGGCATGGGTGAGGGTGACCTAGCGCTGTCGCTGGCGCGTCACGCAACGAGCAAGATAGGCAGCATCGAAGACTTGGAAGCGGTGGCGTCGCTGGGCTTTCGCGGTGAAGCTCTGGCCTCGATCGCTTCGGTATCTCGCCTGCTGTTAACTTCAAACACCGACCAAGCTTCTGCTCAGGGCAGGCAAGCGCTTTGTGAGGGGAGGGAGATGTCGGTGGCGGTTCGCCCGGCACCTCACCCTAGGGGGACCACACTTGAGGTGCGTGACCTGTTTTATAACACCCCTGCGCGGCGCAAGTTTCTGCGCACCGAGAAAACCGAGTTTGGGCACATTCATGAGGTGATAAAACGACAGGCGCTCTCTCGGCCTGATGTGGCATTCACGTTACGGCATAACGGTAAGCAGACGCTGCAGCTCGGTGCGGCGACGGTCGACAGCGAGCGCGATCGCAGGATTGCCGCTATTTGTGGAAAGGAGTTTGCCGAGCGAAGCGTATCGGTCGCGCGCGAAGCCGGTGCGCTTAAGCTGTGGGGTTGGGTGGCGGAGCCTACCTTCTCAAGGAGCCAGGCTGATCTGCAGTACTTTTTTGTTAACGGTCGGGTGATCCGCGACAAATTGGTTTCTCATGCTATCCGGCAGGCCTATCGTGATGTGCTGTTCCATGGACGCCACCCAGCGTTTGTTCTCTTCCTCGAACTGGATCCGTCGGGGGTTGATGTCAATGTTCACCCTACCAAGCACGAGGTGCGTTTTCGGGACAGTCGCGGCGTACACGACTTTCTATTCGGCACATTATCTCGCGCACTAGGTGATGTGCGCCCCGGACAATCCGCGGCGGTCGCGGCTGACGAGGCGCTCGAGTCTCATGCCTATCAAGCGACGATAGGTTTATCTCCCGGGGGGACACCCTCTCTGATGCCGGCGGACACCGCGTCGGCGCAGACCGCGTATTGGGGAGAGCGTCCAGTCGGTGATCAGGGGCCGCCTCACTCCGGTTACGCGCTGACGCTTCTACAGCGAGACCGCGGGGTTCCACAGCCAGACTTTTCTCAGCATGGTGGCGAGATTCCGCCACTGGGCTTTGCCGTGGCGCAACTTCACGGGGTCTACATTCTTGCTGAGAACCAGCACGGACTGGTTCTTGTGGACATGCATGCCGCTCACGAACGTATTACCTATGAACGGCTCAAGCAGGCGAGGGAAAGCAGTGGTATCACACGCCAGCCGTTGTTAGTGCCAGTCACTCTCGCTGTATCCAGTCGAGAGGCGGCGATTGCAGCGGAACAGACAGAGGAACTGGCATCGTTAGGCGTCGTGGTTGAGGCGGTTGGAGAGGAAGCGGTGGTGTGTCGCGAGCTCCCAGCGCCGCTAATAGAAGCTGATGCTGAAGCACTGGTGCGCGATGTGTTATCGGATCTGCTGGAATTTGGAACGAGTGATCGCATCGCCAGCTCGCTGGACGAGTTGTTGTCGACCATGGCTTGCCACGGATCCGTGCGTGCCAATCGGCGGCTGACATTGCCCGAGATGAATGCCCTACTGCGGGACATGGAGCAGACCGAGCGATCGGGTCAATGCAATCATGGCCGCCCCACCTGGGTTCAGCTTGGTATGGATGATCTAGACAAGCTGTTTTTGCGAGGTCGCTGAGCAATGGGCGAGCGTGTGCTGGCTCTTATGGGGCCCACGGCCTCGGGGAAATCGGCGCTTGCTGAGCGACTGGCTGAGCGCTTCGATGGCGAACTGATCAGTGTGGACTCGGCCTTGGTATACCGGGGGTTGTCGATTGGGGCCGCGAAGCCTGATTACCCGCACCATCTGGTTCATATTCGGAATCCTGATGACCCCTACACTGCAGCTGATTTTGCGACAGACGCCAAGCAATGTATCGATGAGATTCGAGCGAGGGGCCGGCGCCCCATTCTGGTGGGGGGTAGCATGTTGTATTTTCGGGCTCTGATTCAGGGGCTCGATGAGGTGCCGCCCATTGACCCGCAGGTCCGTGCTCGAATAGAAGCCGAAGCTAAACAGGTTGGTTGGCCAGCCATGCATCAGCAACTTGCCGAGGTCGATCCTCTCACCGCAGAGCGCCTTCACCCCAATCATAGTCAGCGCATCTGCCGCGCATTGGAGGTCTACCAGGGCACGGGTGCGCGGCTCAGCGATTGGCAGCAAGGAAACACCACCTCCGAATCAGACGACTATGAGTGCATTTCGCTGTGCCCCCAGGATCGCGCCGCACTGCATGCGCGAATCGCTAGTCGACTAGACGCCATGTTTGATCAGGGATTGGTGGCAGAGGTCACGCGCCTCTATGAGCAGGGGAACCTGCATACCGAGCTGCCCGCTATCCGCGCGGTGGGGTATCGGCAGGTGTGGGCCTATCTGGACGGCCAAAGTGACCTTGGCGAGTGCCGAGAAAAGGTACTGTTTGCGACGCGACAGCTGGCGAAGCGGCAGCTGACCTGGCTCCGCAGCTGGCCTGGTTTGACTTGGATTTGGACGGATGCTGAAGGACATATACTGCCCCACGCTGACTCGGCCGAAGCACCCAGTGAGCTCAGTAATGACGAGGGATCCAGCTTTTTAGAGAGGGAGTGGCATACCCGGATTCAGGAGTTGATGCGGAACTTTTGAGTGACGTGACAATCGTAGTACAATATGGACACTCCACCACGGTGGAGTTTTTTTGTCGCTAATGAATTGGCGGCCGTGATGCGCTTTTCGTGAAGAGCGCCGTGTTTTGACAATGATATTAAGGAGTAACCATGTCGAAAGGGCATACGCTACAAGACCCTTACCTCAACGCGCTTCGCAAGGAAAGGATCCCCGTCTCGATCTACCTCGTCAACGGCATCAAACTTCAGGGTCAGATCGAATCCTTCGACCAGTTTGTCGTGTTATTGAAAAATACTGTGTCGCAGATGGTCTATAAGCACGCTATCTCCACCGTCGTACCGGCGCGCAACGTGCGTCTGCCTGCCGCGGATGGCGAGGCGCCAGCTGAAGACTGACTACCGGGCGCTTCGTATGGAGCGCGTCTGATACATCATGTTCTTTGAGCGTCATCAGGGCGGAGAGCGCGCTGTGCTTGTGCAGTTGCAATTAGCCGGTGCGGAGCGTGACCTCAGTCTTCTGGAGTTCGAGGAACTGGTGGCGTCTGCCGGCGGTGACCCTGTGGCAACGATCACAGGGTCGCGCAACGCGCCCCATGCCAGAACATTCGTGGGCGAGGGTAAGCTCGAGGAAATCGCTCAGGCCTGCCAAACTCACGAGGCAGAACTTGTCATCTTCAACCACGCGCTCAGCCCGAGTCAGGAGAGGAACCTCGAGCAGGTTTTGTCCTGCAGAGTACTTGCGCGCACGGGTTTGATTCTCGACATCTTTGCCCAGCGCGCTCGCACCCATGAGGGAAAACTTCAGGTAGAGCTGGCTCAGCTCACCCACATGAGCACCCGGCTGATAAGAGGGTGGACTCACCTCGAGCGGCAGAAGGGCGGTATTGGGCTCCGGGGCCCGGGTGAAACCCAGCTGGAAACCGACCGCCGCTTGCTGCGAGCCCGTATCAAGTCGATACAGTCGCGATTGGGGCGGGTCCGCAATCAGCGCGAACAAAGTCGCCGAGCAAGACGACGGGCCGAGCTACCCGTGTTGTCTCTCGTGGGTTACACCAATGCCGGCAAGTCAACGTTGTTCAATCGTGTAACCACTTCCGAGGTGTATGCGGCGGATAAGCTTTTTGCGACGCTGGATCCCACCTTGGCCAGGGTCGACGTAGACCATCTTGGCCCGGTGCTCTTTGCCGATACCGTGGGCTTTATCTCGGATCTACCTACGACGCTAGTGGAGGCCTTTAAAGCCACGCTGGAGGAAACCGCCAACGCCAGCTTGCTGCTCCACGTCGTCGACGTTTCCGCCAGCAATCGTGATGAGCTGATGGCCGATGTTGAGGCGGTGCTGGGTGAGATTGAGGCCGACGGATTACCCCAACTGGTTGTCTTTAATAAGCTGGACCTGCTGGATCAACCAGCGCGCATTGTGCGCAATGAGACAGGCACCCCGACGGCGGTCTACTTGTCCGCCGTGACGGGCGAGGGTGTGGAATTGCTCTTCGACGCCATTCGCGAGCGTCTCGCGGTGACGCTATTCGACGAGGAGATCACCCTGGCGCCTAAAAGCGCACGTTTACGCGCCACACTCTATGAAATGGGCGCGGTCTGTACGGAGCAGTGGCAAGCTGACGGCAGTAGCCGACTCCATGTGCGTTTACCGTTGGCTGATTGGCGCCGGCTCAATGTTTGAGCGGGCCTAAAACGGCCCCGGCTCCCTCTGTAGTGATCAGCCAAACATGCAATGAGCGGTAAAAACAGAGGAGACAGCAACAAGGGCAGCTATTGGACAAAAACTGATGCGGCGGGAAGTCCCGTTGTCGTGCTAACAAAGCCCCGAATAGCGCCCCGGGTTTGTTAGACTACCCGGCCTACTGATGAGGAAGCGACTTATGTCATGGAATGAGCCCGGGGGCGGTAATAAAGGCCCCCGCGATCCTTGGGGCGGAGGCAACCAAGGCCCGCCTGATCTCGACGAAGCTTTTAAAAAGCTTCAACAGCGCATTGCCGGCATGTTTGGCGGCGGTCGCGGTGGCAGCGGCCCTGCGAAGGGTGGCCTCTCCGGTGCGCTTCTGGGCGTTGTCTTCGGCGGCATCCTTTTGGTCTGGGGCCTGATGGGTTTCTACCAGCTGGATGAGCAGGAGCGTGCTGTTGTGCTGCGCTTTGGTGAATACCACGCCACACTCACGCCAGGCCTGCAGTGGAATCCGCCTCTGGTTGATGAAGTGATTACGGTCAACACCACGAAAGTCCGAGCAGCGGGCCTGCGTGAAGTGATGTTGACCCAAGACGAGAACATCGTTGAGGTCAGCATGTCGGTACAGTATGTGATCGACAGTCCGAAGGACTTTGTGTTGCAGGTGCGCGACCCTGAAGTGTCGTTGCAACATGCCGCGCAGAGTGCGCTCCGACATGTCGTCGGTGATACGACTATGGATCTAGTGTTGACCGAGGGTCGTGCAGCGATTGGCTTTGATGTGCGTGCCCGCCTTCAGCAGTATCTTGACGATTACACCACTGGTATTCGCGTCTCTACAATCAACATCGATGAGTCAAAGCCGCCTGCGCAGGTGCAAGGGGCATTTGACGACGTGATCAAAGCGCGGGAAGACGAAGAACGAGTCAAGAACGAGGCTCAGTCCTACGCGAACGGCATCGTGCCTGAGGCGCGAGGTCGCGCACAGCGCGTGATGGAGGAATCAAACGCATATCGGGATCAGGTGATTGCGCGTGCGGACGGTGAGGCACAGCGGTTTGAGCAATTGCTGGCCGAGTACGAGAAGGCGCCCGAAGTGACCCGTGAGCGCCTATACCTTGAT